>JBAWYW010000106.1:0-3045 GCA_037143395.1 Actinomycetes bacterium
GGTGAAGTTCGCCCATTCCAGAAATAATTGTCTGGCCGGTCTCTTCATCTGACTTCACGTGGAAAGTTGGGTCTTCTTCTGCAAGGCGTTGAATAGCAATACCAAGCTTTTCTTGGTCAGCCTTTGTCTTTGGCTCAATAGCAACAGAGATAACTGGATCTGGGAAATCCATTGATTCCAAAATAACTGGCTTGTCGCTATCGCAGAGAGTGTCTCCTGTTGTGGTGTCTTTTAGACCCATAACAGCGATGATCATTCCTGCACCTGCTGAATCTTTTTCTTCACGCTTATTCGCGTGCATTTGATAAATCTTTCCAATACGTTCTTTGCGATCTTTTGTTGAGTTAAGAACAGAAGAACCGGTCTCAAGACGACCTGAGTAAATACGAACGAATGTGAGCTTTCCAAGGTGTGGATCTGTCATGATCTTAAATGCGAGAGCTGAGAATGGCTCTGCTTCAGATGGTTGACGATCTTCTTCAACATCTGGGTGGCCCATCTTGTGGCCAACGATTGCCTTAATATCTAGTGGGCTTGGGAGGTAACGGTTCACCGCATCAAGCATTGGTTGAACACCCTTGTTCTTAAAAGCAGAACCTGTAAGAACTGGTGTTAATTTGTCTGCAAGAGTTGCGCGGCGAATTGCCGCGATAATTTCATCTTCTGAAAGTTCAATACCTTCGAGGTACTTCTCCATTACTTCATCATCAGCATCTGCAAGAGTCTCGACCATGTCATGGCGGGCCTTCTTAGCTGCTTCCAACATATCTGCTGGGATCTCTTCAATTACGTAATCTTCACCCTTTTGTGTTTCTCCGCGCCAGGTGAGCGCCTTCATTGCGATCAAATCAACAACACCAAGGAAGTCAGCTTCAATTCCGATTGGGATTTGTAGAACGAGCGCAATTGCATTCAAACGTGAACCGATCATTTCAACACAACGCTCGAAAGATGCGCCGGTACGGTCAAGCTTGTTTACAAAGCAAATACGAGGAACGTTATAGCGGTCAGCTTGGCGCCATACTGTTTCAGATTGTGGCTCTACGCCAGCAACGCCATCAAATACGCACACTGCGCCATCTAGAACACGAAGTGAACGTTCTACTTCAACTGTGAAGTCAACGTGACCAGGTGTATCAATAATGTTGATCAGGTTGCCCTTCCACATACATGTGGTTGCAGCAGATGTAATAGTGATACCGCGCTCTTGCTCTTGCTCCATCCAGTCCATGGTGGCTCCGCCATCGTGAACTTCACCGATCTTGTAGTTGATACCGGTGTAGAAAAGGATGCGCTCAGTAGTCGTGGTTTTACCCGCGTCGATGTGCGCCATGATTCCAATGTTGCGAACCTTGGCTAGGTCGATTGCTGTATCTACGGCCACTTAGTTGCTCCTCAAATTCCTATTAGTTACCAGCGGTAATGAGCGAAAGCCTTGTTGGCTTCAGCCATCTTGTGAGTGTCTTCGCGACGCTTTACAGCGGCGCCTAGTCCGTTACTTGCATCAATTAATTCATTGGTAAGGCGCTCTGCCATTGACTTCTCGCGGCGTGAACGTGAATAGTCCACCAACCAACGAAGGCCAAGAGTTGCAGAACGAGCTGCCTTAACTTCTACAGGAACTTGGTATGTAGCTCCACCAACGCGGCGTGAACGAACTTCAACCGCAGGCTTGATGTTATCTAGTGCACGCTTCAAAGTAATGAGTGGATCAACGCCGTTTGTCTTTTCACGAACACCCTCAAGTGCGTGGTAAACAATGCTCTCGGCTGTTGAACGCTTACCGCTGTGTAGTACGCGGTTAATTAATTGTGTGACAACTTGTGAGTCGTATACAGGATCTGCAACAACTGCTGTCTTAGTGACGGGACCTTTACGTGGCATTTATGAGGCCTTCTTATCTTTTTTAGCACCGTAGCGGCTACGTGATTGCTTACGATCTTTAACACCTTGTGTATCAAGGGAACCGCGAATAATTTTGTAACGAACACCTGGAAGATCTTTTACGCGACCTCCACGAACGAGAACGATTGAGTGCTCCTGCAAGTTATGTCCTTCACCAGGAATATATGCAGTTACTTCCATGCCACTTGTCAGACGTACACGTGCAACTTTACGAAGCGCAGAGTTAGGCTTCTTAGGAGTTGTTGTGTAAACGCGAGTGCAGACACCACGACGTTGCGGACTGCCTTTTAGTGCAGGCGTGCTCGTCTTAGTTGACTTCTCTGCGCGACCCTTACGGACCAGCTGCTGAATTGTTGGCACTACGTTTCTCCAATTCGTTTCTTTTTTCTTTTACTTATTTATTAACTGTTAATACATAAGTACTGTCATTTGATTGCGCTTAACTACCGACCCACGCGGTCGGGTGTGTTGCCCAACTACAAAAGGTTTGCTACATAGAAATACATCTGTGAAGCAGGGGTAGCTCGTTCTTTCAAATGAGCAGAGGAGAAAGGTACCTCTCGCGTAGTAAAAAGGTCAAAACGGCCTAGGCTTCTATCATGACCGACACCCTCAAGCGGGCCCAAGACACGCCGAGCCCCAAACTGCGGGGGCTGATCCACCTCGTCATGAGTCCAATTGCCTTGATTTCAGGGCTAATTTTGATCATTTTGGCCGACAAGATGCGCGGGCGAATCTCCCTGGGGATCTTCACCTTAGCCGCAGTTCTGCTCTTTACCTGCAGCGCCCTCTATCACCGGGTCTCCTGGAACCCTAAAACTAAGGCAATCTGGCGTCGCATTGATCATGCCAATATCACTATTTTGATTGCAGGCACCTATACGCCCTTCGCAGTATTTCTGCTCAATAAAGACCAAGCGATTGTTCTACTCACACTTGTGTGGGGCGGGGCCCTCGCCACGACAATCTTGCGAGTCAGCTGGCTAAACGCCCCTAGGTGGCTCTATGTTCCAATTTATCTCATTCTTGGTTGGGCAGCGCTGATCTATCTCCCATCTTTTTGGAAGCATGGGGGAATCGCAGTGTTTATTCTCATGATGCTCGGTGGCCTTTGTTATTCAGCAGGCAGCATTATTTATG
>JBAWYW010000107.1:0-3044 GCA_037143395.1 Actinomycetes bacterium
CAAGAATGAAAGGCATGGGGATGATCCTTGTCCCTCTTTTGGTGCCGATTGTCGGTAAGCGCGATACTAAAGTGCGTTTGGGAATGCTAAAAAATAAAGCAGAGGGTAAATAATTTTTAGCGTCATCTGGCTAAATCAAGCGTGAGCCAGCTGCTGAAGGCAAAGCGTGGAGGAGCGATTCCATCTGCAATCTTCTTCACAATCTTTTTTACCTTGCTCTCAATCTTAGGAAGCATCTATCTTTCAATTGGAGTTGGAAACCCGATTAATAAGGTGATCGATGGATTACTTTCAAGTACCTCCTTTAAACATGATGCTGGCGACTACTTCGTTTCCAAAACATTGGAGACGGCCACCGGGGATGAACGCAGAGTCCTTACTGAAAAAGCTCCACAGATTTCAGCTACAGTGACAACCATTTTGAGTAACTCAGTGTTCAAGGAAATAGTTGAGTCGATATCCGATATTGCTTACCACTATTACGTAGGTGGAGCGAAGGAACGCCAGAGCGTTGATGTGAAACCTATTCTTGAATTGGCCTTGCCCATTTTTGAATCGGTTGATCCGCAATTTGCCAAGTTGAGCAAAGAGCTCGACAAAATAAAACCGATTAAATTACAGCCACGGACCAAAGGTCCGGACGTTGCGCAGATTAAGTCCTATTTCACTCTTGGAGTTTGGCTACTTCTTGCCCTCTCACTTTTGACTCTTCTCTTGTATCTGCGCTTTGCAAAATCTTTGAGTTCTGCACTTCGAGTACCCGGAATTGTCATACTAAGTGTCGGGGTATTCCTTATAACCTTAAATATTGTGGCAACGGCAATTGTGAAACATCAAGCGGCAACTGCGACTGAACCATTAGCTCGTGAAGCCATTCCCATTGCTGCTCACACTTTAATTTCACCGCTAATAACCAATGGCGTCGTGGAACTTCTACTTGGTTTGGTCTTACTTACGCTCAGTTTCTTAAAGGGATTGAGTGCAAAGAATTTACCTATGATAAGCACTTGAGGAATAAGCGCTCATAATCCGCATTTTGAAGTGATCGATTTTGCTCTATCTCGCGTAGTAGGAATGTGACACAATCCCTATTATGCACACTCAATTACTGCAGTTGGCTGAAGGTCAAACTTTAGAAGTTTTAACGCATGGTGCTGCAGATAGCCAAGCAGTGATATTCCACCACGGAGCAATGGCCTCTTCAGAGATCATGGCGCCTCTGTATCGTGCAGCTGAAAGAATGAAAATTTTCGCCATTGGGATTACTCGTCCTGGATATGCACAAAGTTCACGTCGAGAAGGTCGCAGAGCTAGCAATTATTATTTAGAGACTCAGGCGGTGGCAGACCACTTTAATTTAACAAAATTTGTCTCACTTGGTTGGTCAAGTGGTGGACCGGCAGCAATTTCTGACTCGCAGGATTTTCGTTGTAAGGGAGTAGTAACGATTGCCGGAGATGCACCAAGGGTTGGGCATGATTGGCTGGCTTATGTTGAAAAATATCCACCAAAGAATTACGCGCTAAACCCCTCAGAATCATTTGATTTATCAGCATTGAAGTCAATTACTGGGGATGAGTTAGCCGATGTATTTGGTGGTCTTCTTTCCGCTGCAGATTTAGAGATTGGCCAAGGAATGCATAGAGACGAGTTAGCAGCGGGTATAAGGCATGGGTTCTCTGGCGGAGATTTTGGTGTTACCGATGATTTTGAAAGCGATGCTGCTGATTGGGGAATTGATTTTTCAACAATCAAAGTTCCAGTTGCTGTATTTCAAGGCGATGAAGATCGAATGTGCACTCCGGCCCATGGTCACTACCTCGCCGATAAAATTGCAAGTGCTCAGTTGTTTATTGAAGAAGGCGAGGGGCACATTTCTTTAAGCTATTCTCAAGGAGATCGACTTATCGCAAAGGCTCTCGAATATCTAAACTCATAGAGCTAGTTTCTGCAAAGCATCCCCGCTTACGCGATAGACAGTCCACTCATCCATAGCCTCAGCACCGAGAGACTTGTAGAACTCAATTGATGGCTCATTCCAATCTAGGACCCACCATTGCAAACGCTCGTAATCGCGTTCGAGACAAATCTTTGCGAGCTCTTTTAAAAGCGCTAAACCCAAGCCTTTTCCACGATAAGCGGGATCAATGTAGAGATCCTCAAGGTAGATGCCGGGTTTGCCGATCCATGTTGAATAATTAAGAAACCAGATTGAGATTCCAACTACCGTTCCATCGACCTCGACAACATGACAAAAGGCATGCGGATTGTCTGAAAAGAGCGACTCATTGATCTGTTCGAGCGTGGCTTTGGCCTCCAGCGGCGCTTTTTCATACTCAGCTAAATCTTTAATCAGATGCAGAATTCGTGGGGCATCTTCATAAACTGCATAACGAATCATTGTGGGAGTCTATAGCGGGTACGGGGGAGGGATTGAATTAACTGATCTTCAATAAGTGTTTTCAAAGCTTTTTCAACCTGTGATTCATCAGGCCAGAGTTTTTTGATTGCTTTTTCAGTTAGTGATTCGTTCTCGCGCAGGGCTTGGACAATTGTGCCGCGGCATTTACGATCGGTCCCGTGCCAGTCTTGTGATTTTCTAATTAGATCCGTCTTTGGATAGCCATTTTTGCGCCAATTACATGCGCCAATAACTGGGCAGAGTTCGCACTTTGGATTACTGGACGTACACACAATCGCACCGAGCTCCATCGTTGCTGCGGCCCACACATGTGCATTCTTTTGTGGCATCAAAGTAAGACGAGCAGCCTTTTCTCGTGTTGTTGGTGCGGGCCTTGGATGTTCGTTGCCATCGATCACACGAGTTAGGACTCTGCGGATATTTACATCCATGACAAGTGTGCGTTGTTCGAAAGCAAAGGCTGCAATCGCCGCCGCCGTGTACTGGCCAATTCCTGGCAACATCAGCAGAGTTATTTCATCCTCCGGCACTTCATTATTGAAATCTTCCGCGATAATTTGTGCGGCTGCATGTAAGCGAAGTGCACGGCGCGGATAACCAAGACGTCCCCAAGCAGTAATAA
>JBAWYW010000108.1:0-3035 GCA_037143395.1 Actinomycetes bacterium
CGGGCTTTGAGATCTGCGATTACATCTTCATCAAATCTAGATTCGATAGAGAGCACGCCTTTTACTTCTTCATTGACTGCAGATGTCGAAGGATCTGAAAGGTGCATCCAGCGAGGCGCCTCTGCGACTTCTTGTACTGACATGCCTTCATCAATTAATCCAGTGACTAATTGGAAATTAGTTTGGACTTGAACATTTGCACCCGGAGTGCCACCGACATATTTGAGCGATCCATCTGGATTGGTTACCGTAAAAGCTTGAAGCGTATGGGCTGGGCGTTTACCTGGAGCGATGTAGTTGGGTGATGACGGGTCGAGGTTAAATCCAGTTAGACGATTGTTGAGGATCATTCCAGTTCCCGGCACAACCCAAGATGCGCCAAATCCATGGAATACAGATTGAATCCACGAGACTGCATTTCCATCACCGTCGGCGACTAAAAAGTAGGTGGTGTCGCTTCCTTCGGAGGGACTTACATTCTTATTATCTGCGTGGTCCATATCAATACCGGCTGCACGGGATGCAATGTGAGTGGGGTTGAGAATGGAATCAACATCAACTGGTATTACTTCCGGGTCAGAGATAATTGAATTTCGATCGGTGAAAGCAATCTTTTTTGCTTCTACCTGCATATGAAGCCAGTCCGCTTGGCTCATTGTTGATTTGTCGAAAGTATTGGCAATGAGTAACTGCTCCATCAATATCATGCCCTGCGTAGGCGGTGGATTTCCATGGACCATGAAACTTCGGTAGTTAATGGATAACGGTGCCGATACGCGAGTGGTATGAGAGTTCAGATCGGTTGCGTTAAACCAACCATTTGTACCGCTGATTATTTTTGTCGCAATTGCGCCACTATAGAAAGCCTCGCGCCCGCCTTTTACGATCTCTTTTAGTAGCCAAGCCATATCTTTGTTTGTAACTAACTCACCGAGTTTAAGTTCGGGGGAGAGGCCTAGGGTTTCGAATAATTTTGTCTCCGGGAAAGATTGCAAGTGCCATTTAATGCGCGCAATGAAACCTTCGTTGGCAGGGAAACCATTTTCGGCGTAACCAATTGCCGGCGCAAGAATTTGCTCCATTGGCAATCGTCCATACCGCTCATGTGCTGCAAACCAACCAGAGACAACCCCCGGAACGGTTGAAGCTTTATAACCATGAAGCGGAATTTCATTATCAAAGGCATCACGGTTGGCATCATGTGGTGCTTCACCAGAACCATTGAATGCCAGATTTTCTTTTGTTTCTGCATGATGAGTCACAAGAAATACATCTCCACCAAGTCCTGAAGCTCCTGGCTCTACGACTGAAATTACTGCTGATAATGCAATTCCCGCATCGATGAAGGAGCCACCGGCATCTAAAATTTTTAGAGCTGCTGAAACTGCGAGGGGCTGAGATGCTGCCGCTGCGCCTTTTTTTGCATAGACGATGCCACGATGCGTGGTCGTACGATTCATGGGCACACATTAACCTGAGAGTGATTATTTGTATGGGCGAAAGTTGGTGCGTCAATAACTTTTTGTTGTACTACACCCTCAATAAAGCCCTGATGAGCTGCAGTTATGTGGTGAATTTCTTCGGGTTTCGCTATTGTTCAACTCTTACAGTCGGCTATGAGGGGGCACGAAGCAGTGATGAACCAGCTCGCCTCTGTTGTTGCTGAACGGGTTGAAGGGCGCTCACCCACTCGTATGGCCTGGGAGCGTATTAAGAAGGACAGAACCGCCAAGGTTTCAGGCGGAGTCATTCTATTTTTTATTCTGCTGGCCATTCTTGCCCCAATCTTTACGTGGATTATTCATACAACTCCAGATGCCTTTCATACGGATGCCCTAAACCAAGAGTTTGGCACGCAGCCACTTGGAAGATTGGGTGGGGTTTCAGGAACTCACTGGTTTGGCGTTGAGCCACGTACAGGGCGCGATATTTTCTTGCGCTTTGTCTTTGGGGCTCGGACCTCACTAATAATTGCATTATCGTCGACAGCGCTCGCCACAATTTTAGGCGTTGTGATTGGGCTGGTCTCCGGCTTTTTTGGTGGAAAAACCGATCTAGTTCTTTCAAGAACTATGGAGATTGTTTTGTCATTTCCATCAATTTTATTTGCCTTAGCAGTAATGCCAGTTCTTGAAAGCGTATTTCAAGGTTGGGGTTTGCCACAAGGAAATGGAACGCGCATCACTGTAATGATTATCATTTTAGCGATGTTTGGTTGGCCATATATCGGAAGAATTGTGCGCGGCCAAGTTATTTCGCTGCGAGAGCGCGAATTTATTGAGGCTGCACGCGCATTAGGTGCATCACGATTGCACTTAATTTTCCGCGAAATTCTACCTAACCTTTGGGCGCCAATCTTGGTAACTGTCGCCCTGAATATTCCAACTTATATTACGGCTGAAGCGGCATTAACTTTCCTGGGCGCAGGCGTTATAGATCCAACGTCAGACTGGGGCGCAATGCTTTTGGCTTCCGTTCCATTTTATTCAGTTGATCCAATGTTTACCTTTATCCCAGGTTTTGCTCTATTTTTATTGGTTCTGTCATTTAGCTTGTTTGGTGACAGTATTCGAGATGCCCTCGACCCACGGAGTTCCCGATAGAACATATGACTATCGGGTTACATTGCAATACCTATTAGGAAGGGTTCAAATGAAACTAAAGAGCAAAGTGATTGCTGCAGTTGGAGTGCTTGCACTTAGTACTGCTGCCGTTACATCTATTGCTCCAGCTTCTGCTGCAACTCCTGCATCATGGAACGGTCCAGTACCGGCTCAAGCAGGCGCAGTTAAAGGTGGAACAGTCACAATTATTAACCAAGGTGATTTTGAGCACCTTGACCCAGCGCGTAACTACGTCGGTGGAACTCTTGATTTCTATCGCCTATTTGTTCGTACGCTTACTTCGGTTCGTACAGTAAAAGGTGTATCAGAGTTAGTTCCTGATTTAGCTGCAGATCTTGGTACAACTAAAGATGGCGGACAGACTTGGGTATTCAAGTTGCGCTCTGGCATTCGCTATGAAGATGGCTCGCT
>JBAWYW010000109.1:0-3015 GCA_037143395.1 Actinomycetes bacterium
CACATGGTGGAAGTCATTAACAAGCTTGCTCGCGTACAGCGTCAGATGCTCCAAGATCTTGGCCGCGAACCGACACCTGAAGAGCTCGCAAAAGAACTCGATATGACCCCTGAAAAGGTTGTCGAAGTTCAGAAATATGGCCGCGAACCAATCTCACTTCATACACCTCTTGGTGAAGAAGGCGATTCTGAGTTCGGAGATCTCATTGAAGATTCAGAGGCGATCGTTCCTGCTGATGCAGTGTCATTTACATTGCTTCAGGAACAACTTCACTCAGTTCTGGACACTCTCTCAGAGCGTGAAGCTGGAGTGGTAGCGATGCGCTTTGGTCTCACAGATGGACAGCCAAAGACTCTCGATGAAATTGGAAAGGTTTACGGAGTTACTCGTGAGCGTATCCGTCAGATTGAGTCGAAGACAATGTCGAAGCTTCGCCATCCATCAAGGTCGCAGGTATTGCGCGACTATCTCGATTAGAAATAAAGTTTTAGCGAAAAATTATTCGTCGTCAGAGCTTGCAGTGGATGTTGCTGTGAGCTTTGATGTCTCATCTTGAATCGCAGCAACAACAGGCTTAAGCCCTTCAGCATATTGCTTAGCGTGATGAGCGCAGAAGAGAAGTTCTCCGCCATTGAGCAGGGTTGCACGAACATATGCCTGAGCTCCGCATCGATCGCAACGATCGACAGCGTTCAGTGGTGTTGGTTCGAGAATCAACTGCTCTGACATCTGTTCTCCTTCTTCAGGCCTGTATGCATAATCTTATGCTGTACTGGAACAGTAAATCATGAATGGATATTCCCGCGCGCGTTCAAAACAATATATTTCTTCAATTCTAGGAAATTACGGGATATTCGCAGCTAATTCTGCTCTGCCTATCCGGTCCTAGTCTGGCTGTGGCTGAAATATCACCTCAGACGGCGCGTAATGGGCCGATTTGGGGGCGCTGAGAGATAGCCTCTGCACCCGTGGCAACTAAAAGTAATAACGAGGTCTCGGCCGATAATCAATATACCGCCAAAGATCTCTCGGTTCTTGAAGGCCTAGATGCCGTTCGCAAACGTCCCGGTATGTATATCGGTACAACAGATTCTCGTGGCCTCATGCATTGCCTCTGGGAGATCATCGACAACTCAGTAGATGAAGCACTCGCTGGATTTTGTACAAGTATTGAAATCAATCTTGAAGCTGATGGTTCTGTTGAAGTACATGACAATGGTCGCGGAATTCCAGTTGATAAAGAGCCGAAGACTGGTTTAACCGGTGTTGAAGTTGTCTTCACAAAATTGCACGCAGGTGGAAAATTTGGCGGCGGTTCTTACGCTGCATCTGGCGGATTACACGGCGTTGGAGCATCGGTAGTGAACGCACTTGCTTCTCGTCTTGATGTTGAAGTCGATCGCAACGGAAAAATTTATTGGATGTCATTCCAACGTGGAAATGCCGGAATCTTCGATGGCGATGGGCCGAAAGCACCATTTGAAGAATCGTCAGGCCTTCGTCAGATTGGCAACGTTGCTGCAAAGGTAACAGGCACACGTGTGAAGTGGTGGTTTGATCGTCAGATCTTCCTCAAAGAAGCTGAGCTTTCCATCGAAGATATCTATGCTCGCGCACGCCAGACTTCTTATCTTGTCCCTGGTCTCACGCTCGTCGTCAATGACAATCGCACCAAGTCGAAGACATCTGAAACTTTCTTCCATAAAGGTGGAATCTCCGAGTTCTGCTCATTCTTACGTCCAGATGAACCAGTCGGCGATGTCATTCGCATTTCCGGCAGCGGAGAGTATGTCGAAACGGTTCCAGTCTTAGACGATAAAGGCCACATGATGCCGACTGAGGTTGAACGCACCATGGGCGTTGATATTGCGATGCAGTGGGGAAATGGCTACGACTCAACCTTCTCTTCATTCGTAAATATCATCTCAACGCCAAAGGGTGGAACGCATACCCAGGGCTTTGAAAAGGCAATTACCAAGGTGATGAACGATGTACTCCGCTCCACAAAGACTCTTAAGAACAATGAAGCTGATGTCATCAAAGATGACGTTCTTGAAGGTCTCACTGCAGTAGTTACAGTGCGCATGTCTGAACCACAGTTTGAAGGCCAGACAAAAGAAGTTCTTGGAACTGCCGCTGCTTCAAAGATTGTTGCTGCTGTTGTTGCCGAAGAGATGGAAAAGTTCTTCAACACAACAAAGCGCATCGAGAAGGCGACCGGAAGACTCATTCTTGAGAAGATTGCGAACGCATCACGCACTCGCGTATCTGCTCGAGCCCACAAAGATTTGCAGCGCCGTAAGAACGCCCTTGAATCTTCCTCTCTTCCAACGAAGCTCTCTGATTGTCGTTCTGACGATACAAATCGGACTGAGCTCTTTATCGTCGAGGGTGACTCTGCTTTAGGAACCACGAAAGCTGCACGTAATTCAGAGTTCCAAGCGATCTTGCCGATCCGTGGAAAGATCTTGAACGTCCAGAAAGCCTCCCTCTCTCAGATGCTTGAGAACACAGAGTGCGCCTCAATTATTCAAGTTATCGGCGCCGGTTCTGGAAAGTCCTTTACCCTCGACGATGCACGCTATGGTCGCATTATCTTGATGTCAGATGCTGATGTTGATGGCGCGCATATTCGCTGCTTGCTTCTCACTCTGCTCTGCCGTTACATGCGCCCGCTCATTGAAGATGGTCGAGTCTTTGCTGCAATCCCACCTTTGCATCGCATCGATGTTGTCGGTGGCAAGCGTGGCGAAGTCCATTACACCTATTCCGATGATGAGATGAAGCGCACCCTCGCTGACCTCACGAAGAATGGCAAGCGCTGGAAAGAGCCTGTTCAGCGGTACAAGGGCCTTGGCGAGATGGATGCTGATCAACTTCGCGAGACCACCATGGATCCAGATAAGCGGACGCTTCGCCGCATCACAATGAACGATGCGACTGCAGCTGAAGCGATGTTTGAACTGCTCATGGGTAACGATGTCGCCCCTCGTAAAGAATTTATTGCAACGGCAG
>JBAWYW010000110.1:0-2986 GCA_037143395.1 Actinomycetes bacterium
AGGGTTAGTCCGTGCTTTTCTGCAATCACTTGGAATTTATCCATCGCTGCAATATGGCCATAGAGGTGCACGGGCATCAGTGCCTTTGTTTTCGATGTAATCAGGCTCTGAACATGCTCTGGATCCATGTTGTAAGTCTTGGGATCGATATCTGCAAAAACTGGAATACCACCTGCTAGTGCAACAGAATTAGCTGTTGCTGCAAAAGAAAATGATGGAACGATTACTTCATCTCCGGGCTTTAAACCAGCAGCAATGAAACCAAGATGTAAGGCAGATGTTCCTGAGTTAACGGCGATGCACTTTCTGCCACCAACAAATTGCGCGAATTCTTCTTCGAAAGCTTTTACTTCAGGGCCTTGCGCCATCATCCCTGTTTGCAGAACTCTGTCTACGGCAGCGCGCTCTTCATCACCAATAATTGGTCTTGCTTGAGGTATCAACGCGCACTCTCTTCCACTAATTCATTCTCTGAAATCTGCTTATAGGTACTTGCATCCTTTGGACAACGGAAGTGATTATCGCTTGTTTTCTCCAGCGGAACCCCGGCGCGACCCACCCAAGCAATTCTTTTTGCGGGAACACCAGCAACGAGAGCAAATGCTGGGACATCCTTGGTGACAACAGCGCCTGCGGCTACTAAAGACCACTTGCCGATGCTTACAGGGGCAATACAGACTGCGCGGGCACCAATGCTTGCGCCATCACCAATACTCACACCCACAGCTTGCCAATCTGATCCATCCTTTTGGGTCATATCAGTATTTACAGCTCTTGGAAATTGATCATTTGTAAGCACTGCAGCTGGACCGATGAAAACACCATCACCCAACGTTGCTGGTTCATAAACAAGGGCATAATTTTGAATTTTGGAATTCTTACCTATCTTCACGCCGCTACCGATATAGGCGCCGCGTCCGATGATGCAATTTTCTCCAAGGACAACGCCATCTCTGACTTGAGCAAGATGCCAGATGCTAGAGCCATCTCCGATGACTGCAGTTGAATCGACATCCGCGCTATCAACAATCTTCGTTGCCATGCGCAAAGTCTACCTTGGGGCGTTGGTGAGCTTTCCTACTGCAGAAGCGAAATCAGCGTATTGGGCTTCGCTGTTTAGCTTATTTTTTGACCAAGAGAGCGCACTTTCACGCATTTTGAGCAAGGACTCATTATCGGCCACCCAAGAATTGAGAATTCTCGCTACATCACTCGCCGTATCTGCAGTAATACCGCCGCCACTTTGTTTCAATAGTTCAACACATCTTGGAAGCGATGTGGAGATTGTTGCTAGGCCGGTTGCAGCATATTCATAGAGTTTGCTGGGCACCGCATCAATAAAAGCAGGAGTGGATTCAAGGAGGGTTAATCCAACCCATGCACCATGAGCAAACTGCCAAGATTCCTGGGGAGCAAGTCGACCATGAAAAGTAACACGATCTTTTGCTGGACTTGTTCTAGTCCAGTTCTTTACAAAGTCACTGTCTAGATCAGAAATATTTCCAACTATGTCAAAGCGCCACAGCGGCGCGAGCTCGGCTGCTTCAAGCATCATATGCAGCCCTCGAGATTTACGAACATCACCGATATAAATTGCTCTTGGTGTTTGCTCCATCGATCCACTATTTGTTAAGAGTGAATAATCTGGCAGATTTTTTAAAACGAAGCGAATTTTTGCATGAAACGGAGGCACCTGCGAATCGGCAACTGTTGTGAGATCTGCTCGCGCGGCAACTGATGTTGCACTTTTGGCCACTAGCTTTGCTAGTAAGCCCACAATTCCAGTTGCCCAGCTACGGTCTTTTAGTAATTGCAGGTAATCCTCGTGCACATCGGCAATCATTTTTTGCTTGCGAATTCTGGAAATTACATAAGTCATCGGCATTAAATCTGGTGCGACTACTAGAACGACGCTTCCAGCGGCCCTGAAAGGGAGAATTAGATCGCGAATGATTCTGGCAACTTTTCCTTTACCGCCAGGTGCTCTATGAAAAGTAGCTCCCTTGGGGGCGTTGGATGAATCTCCTAGAGCCCAGATATCGACTGAAATATTGGCCCGCAAGAGAGCATTTGTTAAGCGGTGCATCCGAGCATCTGCAACATTATCTGCAGAACTTAGGATCGTAACGTGACCCTTGAGAAGCTTCATTACATATCTTCATAGTTGGAAGGTAGCGTTCCAACATTTAAGAACTTTAGGTACTCATCAACGATTTTCTCAGGCTTACCTTGAGCGAGCATTGTCCCTTTATGCATCCAGATCGCCTCATCACAGAGCTCTGTGACTGTGGCAAGCGCGTGAGAAACTATCAGAATTGTTCTAGCTTCTGCGCAGAGCTGACGCATTCGATCAAATGACTTCTCTTTAAATGCAGCATCTCCGGCAGAGAGCGCCTCATCTAAAAGCAAGATATCGGGGGACATATTGACTGCAACACTGAATGACAATCTTCCATACATGCCGCTTGAATACGTGCGCACAGGTAGATCAATAAAACCATCGGGTAGGTCAGCAAACTTTGCAATCTCATCGGTCTTACTTTCAATCTCCTCTTTACTTAAACCAGAGGCAAGACCACCCAAAATAATGTTGTCACGGCCAGAAAGAGACTGATTAAAGCCGACACCAAGCGCCAAAAGTGTTGAAATTTTTCCATTGACTGCAACGCGCCCTGCTGTGGGAGTAAGGATTCCTGCGATGCAACGCATCAGTGTTGATTTACCAGCACCGTTTGATCCAACAATTCCAAGTACTGAACCATGAGGAATATCAAGGGAGAGATGCTTAACAGCTTCGATGGTGCGCATTCGTGATTCTTGGCGCAAACTTGCTCGCATCAAAGCATTCTTAAGTGTTCGTTTAGATTCAAGGCTTACCTTGTATGTGATGGAGAGGTCTTCAATGCGTACTGCCAGTTCCTCTGGCATTACAAATGCAGGTTTAGATGCGGATCGCAAAGTCGCGCTCCCTAGAAATAAAGAAGTA
>JBAWYW010000111.1:0-2972 GCA_037143395.1 Actinomycetes bacterium
ATAAGACTTCGCATCTAAAAATGTTTCGATGCCGCCTCGTGCCCGAATGCCAATATCTTTAAGCCTCGAGCCTTGTGGTCCAATGATGATTGATTTCTGGCTATCTCTTTCAACATGAATAGTTGCATGGATATCAAAAAAGTTCTTACCTTCGCGCTTACTCATCTCATCAATGGTGACCATCACGGAGTGAGGAAGTTCTTCATATAAATCTTCAATCGCTGCTTCGCGAATCAACTCAGTAATATGAAGCTCAGCTGCCTGATCGGTATCAATATCTTCAGGATAAAGAGATGGAGAAATCGGAAGAGACTTCACAAGCAAATCCATCATCAATTGTGTTTGCTCGAGATTTTTAGCTGATAAAGGAACAATCTCATCGACGCTTAAACTATTACGAGCGATGAAATCTGAGACTTCGGCAAGTTTTGAGATCAGCCCATCATTTTTGGCTCTATCTACCTTTGTCACCGCAATATATAAATGGCGGATATGTCCTAGCTGTTTGACGATGTATTCATCACCGGCGCCAATGGCTTCATCAGCCGGTAAGCATAAAAGAGCCGCATCAACTGATTCCAAGTTTTCACTCACCATTGCATTTAGCCGAGTTCCCAGCAAAGTTTTTGGCTTATGTATGCCGGGAGTATCTACCAAAATGATCTGAAAATCTGGCCGGGAAATGATGCCACGGATGGGATTACGAGTTGTATTTGGATGGGCAGATGTAATAACAATCTTCTTGCCAACTAAGGCATTGACTAGTGTTGATTTACCAACATTTGGACGTCCAATAACCGCAACGAAACCCGCGCGGTGCTCTGATGTCATGGTCGTAGTCTCTCACTTTTAACTAAGCGGTCCTACCAACTCCATTAGGTCATCCACTGATGTCACCAACTCTGCCGTGTGATCAGCTATGAGTCGATGACAACCATCGCTAGTTGATGAGGTGATCTCTCCAGGAATAGCCATGACTTGGCGAAGAATTTCTGCCGCATCTCTTGCGGTTCGAAGTGAGCCACTGCGAACCGCGGCTTCAACGACGAGAGTTCCCTTAGAAAGCGCTGCAATAAGCCGATTTCGGATCAAGAATCTAGGTGATGATGCTTTAGTAAGCGGCAGAACTTCAGAAATCAATAACCCATTTTCTTGTATCTCTCTAAATAGTTTCAAATGAGTACTGGGATACAAAGAGCTCACTCCAGAACCAAGAACGGCGACTGTGCAACCTTCGATGCTCAGTGCTCCTCGATGTGCACAAGCATCAATTCCAATCGCGCCTCCACTTACTACGGTCCAGCCTTTGCCGCTCATGCCTGCTGCAAATTCTGTCGCAACACCCATCCCGTAGCTTGATGGCTTGCGTGTTCCAACAATTGAAATAGATTGCTCAAATTTTCCAAGCACATCAATATTTCCTTTAACAATCAAAGACATGGGTGGAACATAGAGATCATTCAGGCACTCGGGCCAATTGGCAGTCTTAGGAGTAATTAGCAAAGCTCCACTCGCACAAATCTGACTTTCAATCTCAAGGATGTTAAGGCTTTTAAATCTTTGAGCAAGACTCATAGGAGCTTGCGACGTATCTGAGTACGCACCAGATCTAATACGATCGACTAGGAGCTCTGCGCCATGCTTATCTAACTCTTGGCTCCAGTACCGCGAGCCTCCTTCAAAAAGGCCCAGCAGTATGGCGTACGCGCGCTCTTCATCATTCATGAAGAGCAAGGCTAATTAAATGCAGACTCCTTTTAATATATATGAAAAGATTCTGTGGATAGACCTTGCCTGTGACTAAAGAAGAGCCGCGATATTAGAAAATGACTTACGATGTATTGGACATACGCCCAAAGAATTCAACGCTGATGTATGAGCAGCAGTTATATATCCCTTGTGGCCAGCAAAGCCGTATCCAGGATATGTGTCTTCATAGGCGATCATGATCCGATCCCGGTAAACCTTTGCCAGAATTGAAGCCGCACTAATTGAGAGTGCAACTTGATCACCTTTCCAGACAGCCAAATTTGGGATCGCTAGGCCTTCAATGGAATATCCATCTGTAAGAACATATTCGGGCGCCACCTCTAGAGCATTAATGGCTCTACGCATCCCTTCGATATTGGATTTATGTAACCCAATGCGGTCAATCTCCTCCGGAGAAATCTCAATGATGGAGTACGCAATTGATTCTGCTTTCACTACTTCAAATAACTCTTCACGTACTTTTTCACTCAGAGCTTTAGAATCTTTCACTCGTGAAAGTGCAGGTGAATCAGGGTCTTTGAGAATTGTCGCTGCGATCACTAATGGCCCGGCACATGGACCTCTACCTGCTTCATCAACACCGGCAATCAGCGATATGCCAGATGCGTAAAGCTTACTTTCGATCATTACTTACTTCTTGACAGGTACTTTCGATAAATCATGTCCGACTGGTAAGAATTTGGCGTGACCAAAAGGCCATACGACCCACTCTGCTCGCCCAACAACATCACCCAGCGGAACCATGCCATGGTGAACATCATCTGTATGGAAACGTGAGTCGGCGCTATCACCACGGTGATCGCCCATCACCCAGATAAATCCTTTAGGCACTGTGACACTGAATTTAGAATCACTTGGGGCGTTGCCGGCAAAGATATACGGCTCGTTGAGTGAAACACCATCAACGACTAGCTTTCCTTTAGCATCGCAACACATCACTGTGTCGCCACCGACCCCAATAACTCGTTTGATCAAATATTGAGTGGCGGGGTCTGGTAACACACCGACGGTAACAAGCCCACTCTTAATACCTCGAGTGAACGATGAACCTGTTGGGGCTTCTGCAGTTCCTAGCCAGTGACTCGGGTCTTTAAATACAACTACTTCCCCTCGTCGAATATCACTATAGATGCTGGCGAACTTATTCACCGCAATACGATCTCCGATTTGCAGAGTGTTTTGCATAGAGCCAGATGGAATAA
>JBAWYW010000112.1:0-2969 GCA_037143395.1 Actinomycetes bacterium
GCGCCCCATCGTGATTTAGTTCTGCGCACACCTTTTGCAACAGCTTTGATGCGTCCATGTTCTCGCGTGAACAAAGTAATAATGCGATCAGCTTCACCCAGTTTCTGGGTGCGCAGCACTATTGCTTGATCACGGTATACAGACACGCGGTAAGGCTACCGATCCTTACTTGCCAAGACCTCGATTAACCGCCGACACCACTGCTTTAAGTGAAGCTGTGGTTGTGCTTGGATCAATTCCAACGCCCCAATAGGTTTTCCCGCCTACTTCACACTCAAGATAGGCAGCAGCAGATGCATCTCCGCCAGATGAAAGAGCATGCTCGTAGTAATCAAGCACGCGCACAGGAGTCTTCGCTAAATGAGAGTTCAGGATCTCAACAAAGGCTGCAATCGGTCCGTTTCCAGTACCGGTGAGCTTCTCTTTCTTGCCAGCATCAGTAAGTTCAACAGTGAGTGAGACATCTTTACCCGTTTGTGAGCTCTGAGCGATGGAATCAAAGGTGAATCGTCCCCATGAGTTACTAGGTGCAGGAAGGTATTCATCTTCAAAGATCTTCCATAGTTCATCTGGGCTTACCTCTCCGCCTTCAGAATCTGTCTTTGCTTGCACAACTTGTGAGAATTCAATCTGCAAACGGCGAGGAAGATCTAGGTGATGCTCATTTTTCATAAGGTAGGCAACACCGCCCTTACCTGATTGTGAGTTCACACGAATAACAGCCTCATATGTGCGGCCAATGTCTTTTGGATCGATAGGTAGGTATGGAACTGCCCATGTGTGATCATCAATCTCTTTGCCAGCAGCTTTGGCATCACGCTCCATATGCTCAAGACCTTTTTTAATAGCATCTTGGTGGCTTCCAGAGAAGGCTGTAAAGACAAGATCTCCGCCATAAGGATGGCGCTCAGGAACACGAAGTTGATTGCAATATTCAACTGTGCGGCGCACATCATCGATATCGCTGAAATCAATATGAGGATCTATTCCATGTGAGAAAAGATTAAGTCCAAGGGTGACAAGACAGACATTGCCTGTGCGCTCACCGTTTCCAAACAAAGTACCTTCAATACGATCTGCTCCTGCTAAATAACCAAGCTCAGCAGCAGCAACACCTGTTCCACGATCATTATGTGGGTGAAGGCTTAACACAATTGAATCGCGGTATTTAAGATTGCGGTGCATCCACTCAATGGAGTCGGCATAGACATTCGGTGTTGCCATCTCCACTGTCGCAGGCAAGTTAATGATGGTCTTATGGTCTGGTGTTGGCTTCCAGATGTCATTGACCGCATCGCATACCTCTTTGGCATATTCCAATTCAGTGCCTGTGTAGGACTCTGGAGAGTATTCAAAGAAGACTGTTGTTCCAGGAACACTTGCCACAAGATCTTGGCAGATCTGGGCGCCTTCTGTTGCAATCTTCTTGATGCCCTCTTTGTCTTGGCCAAATACCACTCTGCGCTGCAAAGTAGATGTGCTGTTATAAAGATGCACGACTACTTGCTTGGCGCCTTTGATAGATTCAAAGGTGCGCTCAATTAATGGCTTGCGTGCTTGGGTCAAAACTTGAATGACAACATCATCTGGAATGAGCTTTTCGTCAATAATCTTGCGAACGAAATCAAAGTCCGTTTGGGAAGCTGATGGGAAACCCACTTCGATCTCTTTGTAGCCCATTTTGACGAGCAACTGAAACATGGTGAGCTTGCGATGGGCATCCATCGGATCAATAAGCGCTTGGTTTCCATCACGAAGATCAACAGAGCACCACTTAGGGGCTTTAGTCATCTTCTTTGTTGGCCATGTGCGATCGGTTAAATCAACAGGAATAAATGGCGCATAACGATGCTTAGGCATCGTTGAAGGTTGTTGTTCTGGGTATTTCATTTCAAGCACTCCTTATTTTTTCGCTGGGATTTGGGTTTTAACCGGACAACACCAAACCCCGCGGGCAGAGGGACCGGTTAGTTGGCCCTGCCGCGGCAGCGAAGGAGGAGACTGCGTGAAATCATGATTGAAGAATACACGCTCTTTTAAAGAACGGGCAAATAGCGATCAAGTTCAAAGGCGCTGACCTGCTTGCGGTATTCATTCCACTCCGCGCGCTTGTTGAGCAAGAAGTATTCAAAGACATGCTCCCCTAACGTCTGGCGCACAAGAGATGAAGACTCCATCGCAGAGATCGCTGCGCTCAGATCACCTGGCAGAGATTGAGCAGAGATCGTTTGTGCAAGCTCAAGCTTCTCTTCTATTCCAGCAAGACCTGCAGAGATAATGACTGCAAAGGCAAGATAAGGATTACATGCAGCGTCCGGTGAGCGAATTTCAATTCGAGTTGAAGCATCTTTATTGGGTTTATACGCAGGTATGCGCACAAGAGAGCTTCGATCGTTATCGCCCCATGTAACAAGCGCTGGTGCTTCGCCCCCGCCGCCAAGTCTTTTGTAAGAATTAACCCATTGGTTTGTCACAGCAGTGAACTCTGGAGCGTATTTCAAAATACCTGCGATGAAAGATCTTCCAGTTGCAGAGAGTTGATGAGATGCACCCTCTTCATAGAAAGCATTCTCTTCACCTTTAAATAACGAGATATGCGTATGCATGCCGCTTCCTGGATGATCGGTAAATGGCTTTGGCATAAAGGATGCATGGAAACCTTGATCAAGCGCTACTTCTTTAATCACATGTCTAAATGTCATGATGTTATCTGCTGTGGTCAGAGCGTCTGCGTCTCGCAGATCAATCTCTTGTTGTCCTGGAGCGCCTTCATGATGTGAGCGCTCCACACTAATACCCATGGCCTCAAGCATTGTGATTGCTTGACACCTAAAGTCATGGCCAGCAGAAGATGGCGTGTGATCGAAATATCCGCCTTGATCTACTGGAATGGGCGCAACGCCTTTTTCAGGAGCATTTTTAAATAAGAAGAATTCAATTTCAGGATGTGTATAGACGGTAAAGCCCAT
>JBAWYW010000113.1:0-2967 GCA_037143395.1 Actinomycetes bacterium
GCCAGATATGCCCCGAGCGAATTAGGTGCCCAACTTTTTGGAAGTGGATTTATTATGACTTTAAATCCCGTAATCAATATTGGGGTACCAACTGCTGGGTCTTTGCCTGAAGTACTGTTCCCGCGTGTTACAGCCGTACCTAAAGTTCGCCAGAGGTTCGTGCCCAATGTGGCTTCTCCCATTGCATTAGTACAAAAGAGAACAGGCTTCTGACTGATGCATACTTTTCCCTTGGTAGAAATCACACCATTGGGGCAAGTATCTGATTGTGCCCATGCCACCAAAATCTCAGTATTCGGTTGAGCTGGAACAGTTGCGACTTCTATTCGATAAGACTCACCAACCCAAACATTTCCTGTCGATTCAGAGGTTTTTATATTGGTTGCATCATGTGGTTGTTGCACACCAACGCAGACAAGTGCTCCGCTGTCATCTGCCGTACAAGTTCCACCTAAGCGAAATTGTGGATTAGGGTCTATGACTGGGGTTAACTTGACTTTAAAAATCGGGCCCTGCCAGATCCTTTTACCCCCTGGAATATTGCCGCAAGCGAATTTCGCACCGTTTACAACGGTGGTGTTGCCTTGCTTAGAACACGTTGCTCCTGCAATTACAGGAGAAGCCGAAGCATTTACAGCCAAAAGTTGCGCCAGACAGAGCCCGAGGAGACTGGCTAGCAGCAGTTTTTTTCTCATATTTTTATCACCGTCATAATTGCTGATATTTATGCATGAAGCGCCTGCACAAAAAACGCTCCTTTTTACGGTCTTAAAATTAGGACCATTTGTAAACTAAAAAAGGGGCATTATCGTGAATCAGAGCAAAACCAGCTTAGCAAGCATCGTATTGATATTGGCTGCAATGCTTGCAAGCGCCAATCCATCACAAGCAGCTTCAGGTGCTATTAAACCTGGAACACCCGTAACGGCAAATGCAGCAGATAAATTAGAGGTGGGAAAGATTGGTTTTTCTGATGAAAGTTATTGCGACCCACATGGGTTACTTTCTGGCCTAAGTTACAACACATGTCCTTCCGACTTTAGCCCCCCTACGTATGTTACGTCGTGGGCATTTGGAGTAACCAATAAAAGTAAGACCAAATCTGCAGCACAAGTTCGAGCACAAGTGACTTTTCTAGATAAGAATGGAAATATTTTGCTTCAAACTTTTGTTACGGTAGCGCGCGAAATCAAACCTGGCAAAGTGTCCTATGCAGCATCAAGTGTGAAGCTAGCTGATGCAGGTATCACAGGAGTCACAACCGCCACTGTAAAGTTGCTTAACCCAACTTGGATTATTCCCTCCACTAAAATGTATCAAAACCCGATTGCTCTTAATGTAATTCCCGGCCAACTTGATATTCAAAAGTGCGGCTTAGGTGAACCATGCTCAATTGCTGGAGGTTTAACTGCACAGGGCGCCATGACAGAGATTGCAGCAGATGGAGTATTTACCCTGCGGGGACCAGCTATGAGTCTTCCGGTTGTCACCGTGTTATTAAATTCTCAAGGTGATCCAATTGGCGGCTGGTCAGGAATAAGACAGAGCGACTGGGGAAATTCAGGTCTATGGGATTTTAAGACTGGTTCTCAGCAAATTTCTTTGAGCCGTGGAACTATGACTAAATTTCAGCTTGCAAATACCGCAACATATCTTTTCGTCCCGCAAATTTGAAAAAGCAACCCAGGTTTTGCCCTATTTACGCAAACCTCAAATGGTAACTTCCATGAACGGACTTAATTTGTATCAATTCCACCTTTATTTCAAACCAGGAGAACTTTCTGTCAATGATTTTACTTGTGGAAGACTCTCTCAAACTCCAATCCCAATTGCCTCAAAAACCAAAACAATGGTCAAGAAAAAGCACTAAGTGATACGCAACCCATTTAGCAAGCCTTACGTCTTTAGCAAGAAGTGGGCTGTCTGGTTAGTGGTCGGCGTTCCATTTATTCTGTATGCAGATCTCACAGACCCGAGTGCGAAGAAATCTGACGTTGTGAGCACGACCCTTTTGGCACTTTTTATTTTAGTTTTGGCTCCTTGGGTCATCATGCGGATAAGCCGTGCATTAAAGGGCAAGAGTCCTCAAGGGAAAACTTACGATGACGATGGCAACGTTATTGATGGTGAAGTTCTCAATCTTAACCTTGGATATCGACCAAGAGTTCGAGTTCAAGCAAGGTTAATCGATGGAGTTGTCAAGATTCCAGGAGGCGAAATTGCAGTCGCAGATATCAAATCTATTAAGGCAAAAGATCCCCGCGCACTTTTCGCGAAACTACCTTTTCAAATTATTAGGTTAGCCTTATGGCTTCTCTACTTATATTTCTTGCTGCAACCATTCCTCTTGGTTGACGCTCTTGTATTAACCCCTTGGCTGCAAAAACAACTTAAAGTGCCACGACCCCAAACACATGATCAAATATATGAACAATTGCATGTGCAAAAGTATTTATCCCACGTAGTTCACTCACAAGCACTACTCAAACCAACTTTAATTTCGCTTTCAATACTAGTCCTGATAATTATTTTAAAACCTTTCATAGTCAAAACTGCTCTTGTTATCGAGACTATCGATGGCAAAAGCATGTTTATGCCTTTTTCGTATTCCTTAAGTCCCCATATTCACAATTACATTGAAGTTAAAAGGGTCAAACGTTTTATAAAAAAAGTTAAGAAAGCACATAAATCAGGCGTAAATAGGGAAAGTTCCACTCACTGACAATTTTTGGGTAACCCTATATCCTTTGGCAATGGCCGGAATAAGTCGCAACTCACGCTTAAGCGCCGAGAACGAATTCACTGCCTGGCTCTCAACTCATCAAAGAACGCTTATAAAGAGTGCACGGGCGATCTGCTTTGATCGGCAAAATGCAGATGATGTCTTACAAGAAGCGCTAGCTGATATTTACCAGCGTTGGGCCAAAATTCGGAACCACGAAAATTTAGAGGCATACACGGTAAGGG
>JBAWYW010000114.1:0-2958 GCA_037143395.1 Actinomycetes bacterium
GATAGATGAGCCATGATGCGCATTTCAATTTGGCTGTAGTCCGCAGTAAGTAGTTGCTTGTAAGGGGTCTGCGCAACAAAGCAATCTCGAATTCTGCGTCCCTCTTCTGTGCGTACCGGAATGTTTTGAAGGTTGGGATCAGTCGATGAAAGCCTGCCGGTTGCGGTGATTGTTTGCTGGAATGTCGTATGAATGCGCCCATCTGAATCCACTGCTGAAAGAAGGCCTTCGACGGTTGTTAATAACTTACTTGTCTCTCGAATTCGTAATAAATTATTAAGAAGAGGGTGCCCCGTTTTTTCAAAGAGTATCTGCAAGCTCTCGGCATCTGTTGTGAATCCAGTCTTAATTTTCTTGGTTTTTGGCAGATTGAGCTCATCAAAGAGAACTACTTGGAGTTGCTTTGGAGAAGCGACATTAAATTCATGGCCGGCTGCCTTATGAGCTGCCTTGGTTTCACTCTCTACCTCTTTATGGAAGTCGGACTTAAGCGACTCAAGCTTCTTAAGGTCAACGGCGATGCCGACTCGTTCCAGGTCCGCCAATTCAAAAGTGGTTGGCATTTCCAAGTCATCAAGCAACTGAGCAAGTTCACGTTCCTTAATTTGTTCCGTCAGGACAGGCACAAGCTTCATTATTACCCCGGCAAGTGAGGCATTTAAACCCGCGAAGAGGTCATCACTATTTGAACTTACCGAAACACTGAGGAAACGTTCAGATAGATCACTAAGCTCTAAGTTTCGACCACCTGGATTTATGAGATACGCAGCTAGCTCAGTATCAAATTCAATTCCCGCTATTGCATGCCCCCTCAGTAACTCTTTAGCCCCATGCACCCATTTTGGAATCGAGGATTCCAGCAACCAATTCTCAGCAGGATCGGTAGATAGATAGACCTCATCTGGTGATAATGCAATTGCCCACTCATTACTGCCGAAACCATTTTCGGCATAGAGCGCTATTGGCGTTGCACGCTTTTCCAATTTCTTCCTTAACTCGGTACTCGTGATGGAGGCAACGGAGATATCTAATTGAGATTTTGTTTCAATCAAAGATGCTGGCTCTTCCCCAACAAGGGCATGAATCTTGTTTTTTAAAGCTTTAATTTCTAGCTCATCTAGAAGAACATCAACGGCTTTCATGTCAGGACCGGACCAAGAAAGATCGTTAATAGAGGCAGCGAGTAAAACATCATGTTTCAGTTGAGTGAGCTCACGATTTAAAGTAATCGAATCAATATGAGCTCTTAAGGACTCCCCCACCTTGCCAGGTATTTGCGCAGCACCTTCGATAAGTTTTTGCAAGGTCCCAAAATCTTGAATCCACTTTGTTGCTGTCTTTTCCCCAACACCAGGAACAGAAGGCAGGTTGTCACTTGGGTCTCCGCGGAGCGCAGCAAAGTCGGGATACTGCTTGGGAGTAAGCCCATACTTTTCTTCAACCGCAGCCGGCGTCATTCTGTTCATCTCCGTAACACCTTTTTTTGGATAGAGCACTGTGATGTTCTTAGTGACGAGTTGGAATGAATCACGATCGCCGCTGCAGATCAAAACTTCAAACCCTTCCTTCTCTGCCTCAGTCGATAATGTCGCGAGAATGTCATCAGCTTCAAATCCCTCAATCGCAAAGTGTTGAATTTTCATGGCACTCACAAGCTCATAGAGGTAACTCATCTGGGAGCGAAACTCATCCGGGGTGGCAGATCTTGTTGCTTTATATTCAGGGAAAAGCTCAGTTCTAAACGTCTTGCGTGAAACGTCAAAGGCAACTGCGATGTGGGTCGGTGATTCTGACGCAATCAAATTTACGATCATGGAGGCAAAGCCATAAATTGCGTTTGTTGGCTGGCCTTTGCTGCTCTGAAAATTCTCAACAGGCAATGCGTGAAATGCCCGATAAGCCATCGAGTGTCCATCAATGAGCAGTAAGCGTTTCATCGAGGTGATTCTATGGTGAGGCACGCCTTCCAAGGTTAAGATCTGACTATGACTGATTACATGAAATTACTCCAAGAGCGTGGTTTGGGTGCTTTAGATAAGAAGATGGGTATCGAGATTCTCGAGGCAACGCCGGAGCGAATCGTTGGCACGATGCCTGTTGAAGGCAACACCCAAGCATTTGGAAGACTTCACGGAGGAGCAAACTGCGTACTAGCCGAATTACTTGGGTCAATCGGTGCCTGGCTGCACGCAGGTCCAGGAAGACTGACTGTTGGCGTTGACATTAATGTGACGCACCACAAGGCAGCAATCAGCGGGAAGATCACGGGAGTTGCTACACCTGTCTCTTTGGGCCGAACACTTGCAACTTATGACATCGCCATAACCAATGAAAAAGGTCAGCGTTCTTGCACTGCCCGAATTACAAGCCTTATTTTAGAAGAAAAGGCATGAAAGGTACATTAATTCTTGTTCATGGTGCTTGGCACAACGGAGCAGGATTTGCTCGATTACAGAATGAACTAGAAAAAATTGGTGTAGCAAGTAAGACAGTTGAATTACTCAGCGTTGGTTCTGCAGATACAAAACTGGGCGATATGTATGGAGACGCAGAAATTGTTCGCTCAGCAATAGAATCTGTAGACGGCAACTGTGTCGTCTTAGGTCACTCTTATGGTGGGCTTGCAATCACACAAGCATCAGCTGGTTCTAAGAAGGTTCAGCGTTTGATTTTTCTCACGGCATTTATGCTCGATGAGGGCGAGACGCTCTATGCGGCATGTGGCAGTGTGGATCCTGCATGGTGGAATGTTGCTGCCGATAAGTCTCGATTGACAGCAGATACGCCTGAGAATATTTTCTACAATAAGTGCTCACCTGAAATTACCTCTGAAGCCGTTGACGCTCTGCGTACGCAAAGTTTGCCTGCCTTTAACCAGCCAATCACTAAGGTCGGCTGGAAAGATATTCCCTCTACCTACATTATTTGTGAACAAGACAATGCAATACCGGTCTTTGC
>JBAWYW010000115.1:0-2917 GCA_037143395.1 Actinomycetes bacterium
CGCTCAAAGAACTGGGCTCTGAAATCAAAGCTGGCACTTTTACCTACAACGATTTGGACGAAGACGTCCATAGCGCGATCGAAAGAGGTCTCACCGCTAAACTGGGAGAACTCGGAGGCGCTTTCCGGGCCGGGCGTTCACGTAATGACCTCGTTGTTGCTGATTTTAAACTCTATTTGATTGATCATCTTCTTCATATTAGTGAAGAAGTAGGAGCTCTTGCGGAAACAATCAACGGCGTCGCAAGAACCCAGATAGGCGTTGTGGCACCTGGCTTCACACACCTTCAGCATGCCCAACCTGTTCTGTTTTCTCACGAGCTTGCTAAACACTCACATTCCCTTGCTCGCGACATTGAACGTATCCAGAGTTGGCTAGCGCATAACTCCGTGTCACCTCTTGGATCAGGAGCTCTTGCTGGCTCCCCACTCATTTCTTCACCGGAAATTACCGCTGCCGAATTGGGCTTCCAAAGCGTCACCAGAAACAGCATCGATGCTGTGAGTGACCGAGACTTCGTTGCCGAAGCACTATTTGTGATGGCGATGCTTGGTGTGCACCTTTCTCGAATCGGTGAGGAATTTACGATTTGGAATACTCAAGAATTTGGATGGGTCACACTGGACGATGCTTTTTCGACCGGCTCATCGATCATGCCTCAGAAAAAGAATCCTGATATTGCAGAATTAGCACGTGGAAAAGCAGGACGCTTCATCGGCAATTTAACAGCTCTTCTTACAACCCTTAAGGGGCTACCTTTTGCTTACAACCGGGATTTGCAAGAAGACAAAGAGCCTGTCTTTGATTCTGTTGATCAACTATTGGTTCTTCTTCCCGCTCTCAGGGGAATGATTGCGACAGCGAAATTCAATAAAGAAAACATTGAGTCCAATGTTGTATCAGGCCATGCACTTGCCACAGAGATTGCTGATTTTCTTGTCGAAAGCGGTGTTGCCTTTTCAACAGCCCATGAAATTTCTGGGGCAGCTGTAGCGACTGCTGAAAAACTTGGTCTTGAGGTCCATGAGCTAACCGCAGAGCAGTTGTTAGAAATCGATAAGAGACTTACCGGGGGAGTACTAGCCCGCCTAACAGCGAATGCTGCCATTGACTCCAGAAATTCAATTCTGGGTACATCACTCAAAAGCGTCACTGCTCAGATCACCCAGTTGGATGAAAAAATTCGTGGGTTTTCCACGTGGGTTCAAAGCGAGCAGAAGCGCTTTTCGGGCATGATGAGCGCATGACCTCAGCTCTTATTGAAGATCTTGAGTGGAGAGGGCTGATCGCCCAGACCACCGATAAGAAGGCTTTGGTTGCAGATCTTGATGCGGCTCCTGTCTCTTTTTACATTGGGTTTGATCCAACTGCTCCAAGTTTGCATGTGGGAAATCTTGTAGTGCTCCTTGTCATGAGACGTTTTCAACTAGCAGGACACAAGCCAATTCCACTTGTTGGTGGTGCCACTGGGCTTGTTGGGGATCCAAGTGGTCGTAATGAAGAACGCTCACTAAACGATACTTCTACAGTAGAACAGTGGGTTCTAAAGATACGAAATCAGCTCTCCAGATTCCTAGATTTTGATTCAAAAACCAATGCCGCGATCATGGCAAATAATCTTGACTGGACAGCGCCTGTTTCTGCACTGGAGTTTCTAAGAGATATTGGAAAGCACTTCAGTGTTAATCAGATGCTTGCAAAAGATAGCGTTGCCTCGCGTCTTGAAAGTGGCGGAATTTCATACACAGAATTCTCATACCAAGTGCTGCAAGCATTTGATTATCTTGAACTGTACCGACGTCATAAGTGCACGCTGCAACTAGGTGGTAGCGATCAGTGGGGAAATATTGTTGCTGGTTTAGATTTGATTCGTAAGGTTGAAGGCGGATCTGCGCATTGTTTGACAATCCCACTTATGGCTAAATCAGATGGCACTAAATTTGGAAAGACAGCAGGTGGAAGTGTTTGGTTAGATCCCGAGATGACATCACCATATGCGTTCTACCAATTCTGGCTCAATAGCGATGACGCAGACATACCTAAATATTTGAAGGTTTTTTCTTTTAAGTCTCGCACAGAAATTGAAGATTTGATTAAAAACCATGAAACTAATCCTGGACTGCGTGAAGCTCATCGGGCACTTGCTCGCGAGTTAACAACGCTTGTTCATGGTGAAGATGAATGTGTTGGCGCAGAGAAAGCAGCGTTAGCTTTATTTGGACAAGGTGAGTTGAGTGAACTTGGTGAAAAGACACTGGAGTCTGCTCTTTCTCAACTCCCACAGACAACAATCTCTAAAGGCGATAGCTTTCCTACGTGGGTAGACCTTCTGGCCGCCACGGGGGTCGTGGATTCCAAGTCGGCAGCCCGCAGAATCGTGAAAGAGGGTGGGGCTTACCTCAATAATGCCAAAGTCCCTTCAGAAGACTTCGCTCCGACCTCAAAAGACCTACTTTTCGGCCGTTTTCTACTCCTTCGAAAAGGCAAGCGAGATTTGGCTGCTGTCATAGTCTCCTAAAAGGTGCGGTTTATAAGGGTTTCAGAGCTTTTCTCGAATTTTCACCCCAAATCATCTCAATTTGACCCTGACCCCCGCCTGGGTTATGGTTCTCTCTCGCCCGCGAAACGGACTCTTAAAGGCCGTGCGGCGAAATTCCTTCCAAATCTCGTGGTCCTCTGGACCCTTGCTTCAGTTCATGCAAATTGACCTGTAGTCGGGCATGCATTAGGTTTGGTGGTCTGCCCTGCAAGCGGTGAGTAATTGCCGTGCGCGGAGCGCGGTCGTACCTTGAGAACTCAACAACGTGCAAAATCAATGCCAAAAATAGGGCTTTTATAGGCATGTTTTCATGTTTATAAAAATCCAAATTCCTTTGTATTTTCTCTTTTTGAGATCATTACAAAACAAAAACAATTG
>JBAWYW010000116.1:0-2898 GCA_037143395.1 Actinomycetes bacterium
TTCGTCGATCTGCTTTTTCATATGATCTGTAAGTTTTTCAATTATTCGAACTAGCTCAATCTGCTCTTTTTTAGTGAGAACTTCAAATAATCCAGAAAGTTTCTTTGATGCCTCTGGACGTGCAAGCTTTAGGAATTTCTGGCCATCTTCACTCAAAGAAAGCCAGGTTATTCGCGCATCTTTTTTATCTTTAGTGCGGATCACGAACTTCTTTTTCTCGAGTCCAGCCATCAATCCTGTAATTGCTCTGGGAGTTAGATCAAGCATGTGAGCCAATTGGCCCATGGTGACCTGCACTTCTTGAGAAATGATGAAAATTGCCAAAATTTGCGACGATGTTACATCGTGCACCTTTTCAATTTTGATACTCATCCATCGCGGAAATAGGTGACTCAGTCTGCCGACACTTGCGGCGATAAAGAGGGAGGCAAGCGAGTTCGGCATCAATCGAATGGCGGACGGCGGCGGCTTTCGCGGTCCCCTTCTCGCCCTTTTCTCAGCCTTTTCCATACTCAAAATATACCAAATGTAGTTGCTTTTATTAGTTACCTTGGTAAATAATACCATCTTCACAATAGGTGCAAAATCCAAGTCGAGACGAGAAGAGTTTGTGCCGCATGTCCAACAACAACTAATTAAAGGGTGAAAATGAAGTCGCTAACTAGCCTGGTAGTTAAGTACAGGAAAATCACAGTACTTGCATGGGTTGCCCTTGCTATAGGCATCTCCTTAATTAGTCAGAGTATGGGAACTTCATACAGCTATTCGAACTCTCTTCCAAACTCTGAAAGTAAAATTGCACTGGAGCTCATGTCCAGTAGCCAGGGCCAAGGCACGGGTACTGGTACTGGTTCTAGTTCAAGCGTGCAGATAGTTTTTGGTAGCAAAGATAATGAGAAATTAACAGCGGCAGATATCGACCCAGTCTTAGCAAAATTGAGCCAATTGCGTTATGTATCAGAGGCTAAGTCGCCTTTTGAGATCAATTCGCGTTCGGTAAGTGCTGATGGAACCGTGGCCTATTCGCAAATTACGTTAAACGCTTCTGGGCGTGACTTGCCTAGAGGCGCAATCAATGAACTAATTTCAGAAGGCCAAAGTTTCAATAGTTCGCACCTGCAGATTGAGTTCTCGGGAGATTCTGTGGCACGGGCTAGCCAGACAATGGTTTCATCATCGGAGGGTATTGCCTTATTGGCAGCTGCATTGGTGCTTTTGATAACTTTCGGTTCAATAACCGCAACAGTTATTCCTCTACTTGTCGCAGTTTTAAGCTTGGCTATTTTGACCGCAAGCGTCGCACTTGTAAGCCATGCAATTACAACTGCTCAATTTGCCCCAACTCTTGCCTCACTGATGGGGTTAGGTGTGGGAATCGACTATGCACTGTTTATTGTTACGAGATTTAGACAGGAACTACACGCAGGTAAATCTGTTCAGGATTCAATTGCAAAGTCATTACTCACTTCCGGCAGATCGGTTATATTTGCCGGGATTACAGTTTGCATTTCAATCCTCGGTCTCATTTCAGTTGGAATCAGCTCACTTCGTGGTGTGGCAGTTGCAGCAGCATTGTCGGTGCTCATTTCAATGGCAGCCGCAGTAACACTACTTCCTGCTCTGCTTGGAATTGTTGGACACAACATTGACAAGTTCTCGCTACCAGGAAGACGTAGCAAAACCCATGAAATTGAAAGTGGCCGCTGGGCAAAGTGGGCAAAGGCTATTCAAAATAAGCCATGGCGAGTTGCAATCGTTTCAATGCTCACTCTTCTCATCATTAGCGTTCCTGCAACAAGTATCCGATTGGGCACAGCCGATGCCGGAACAAATGCACAAGGCACAACAACAAGATCTGCATACGACCTCATAGCCAAAGGGTTTGGTGCTGGATTTTCTGGCCCACTAACAGTGGTTGCTTCGATACCAACCGGCGCAGATTTATCACCTTTGAGCTCATTATCAGATTCAATGAAAGCTGACTCTGATGTCGCAGAAGTTATGCCAGCAATGGTCTCTGCTGACCAAAAAGTTGTCACGCAAATTGTTTATCCGAAGAGTTCACCACAATCGGCAGAGACTAGTGATTTAATCGATAGATTACGAGAAAAAACAATACCGACCGCAATCGGGGATTCATCTATCAAGGTTTACGTAGGGGGATCAACGGCGACATCTAAGGATTTTGCAAGTGCCCTTAGTAGCAAGCTCCCAGTCTTTATGGGAGCGGTCATTCTCTTGAGTTTTATGCTCTTGATGTTCGTTTTTAGATCCTTATTCATTCCACTTAAAGCAGCAGCCATGAATATGCTCTCAATTGGCGCAGCCTTTGGCGTCATAGTTGCAATTTTCCAGTGGGGTTGGGGGAGCTCAATCACAAGTATTGAACCCGGTCCAATCGAGCCAATGGTGCCGATGATGCTATTCGCAATTCTCTTCGGACTTTCTATGGACTACGAAGTATTTCTAGTTTCAAGAATTCAAGAGGAATATTTTATCAGCGGTGACAATAGTGCTGCAGTTAGACGAGGTATGGCTGCAACAGGAGGCGTAATTACTGCAGCGGCAACAATTATGTTCTTTGTCTTTTCTGCCTTCATATTTGGAGGCGAGCGAATCATCAAGGAACTTGCCGTAGGACTTTCTGCAGCGATTGTCTTTGATGCGACAGTAATACGATCCGCATTAGTTCCAGCATTGATGCAGCTCTGGGGCAAGGCAAATTGGTGGCTACCCAATTTCCTAAATAAGAGGCTCCCTAAGATACGAATAGAAGAGTGAAAGTGATTAGCAACTCTTTGCAATCTTTTGGGGGCAATAATGAGGGCATTTATCTTTTTTGAGCGTGACCTCACGCATAACAATGTCGTCTCCGGCTTATAGGGCGACTCTTCTTTA
>JBAWYW010000117.1:0-2890 GCA_037143395.1 Actinomycetes bacterium
TGGCGAATGTGAAGAAGATCCAAATGGAATTGCGCCCTAATGCCGAACCTAGAGCGCAGCTAGTAAAACCGCTAACAACAAACAGGAAGAGGTAGAGAAATGAAAAACAGAAAGCTATGGCTTGCGGGGGTTTCGGCGTTAGCCGCACTCTCTCTAGTTGTTGGTCCTACTGTTAGTAATGCCGCTCCGAAGATGACAACCATTACTTGGATGTCTCCTCGTGGCTCACTTGATGTAATGGATGACTACATGCTTCATGTCGCCATTGATCAGGGATATTTTAAGGCTCAAGGAATCAACGTAAAGTTGATTGCTGGACCTGCTGATGGAACTGCTGCAACTAAGTTTGTTGCTGCAAAGCAAGTTGACGTTTCATATCCAAGCCCAGGTATTTTGCTTTCATCAATTGATGCAGGTGTTCCAGTTGTATCTGCATTTAATATGATCCCAGGACAGGTGTTCAACTATGCCGTGCCAAAGGGAAGCGCACTTAAAACTATTGCAGACCTAAAGGGCCACTCAATTTGCGTGGGCTCACCTGCTTGGTCAGCAATCATCAACCCAATGCTTGTAGAAGCTGGCGTTGATCCAAAGTCTGTAACAATCATCGATGCTGGTTGGCCAACATGGTCACAAGCAATCGCTTCAGGTAAGTGCGATTCCGGTCTTGGCTGGGATGGACTTGCCGCTCAATGGGCAGCAACAGGTATCAACGTTGACTGGATCGTTGGCAAGAAGACTTCAAAGCAACCATCAAACGGTTATGACATCCGCGCATCTGAACTAAAGACAGCTGCTGGCAAGGATCTCTACACACGTTTCTTGCGCGGAGTAGCAATGGGTATGGAGTTTGCTAAGGACAACCCACGTGCTGCAGCACAGATCACTTACAACCGTCTTCCTGCACTTGGTGCAACACTCGCTCCACAGCTTGCTGTTGATTCAATGCGTGAAGAACAAGTTGGACACATGATTTCCTACCTTGATGGTAAGGGTTGGGGATATCACTACCCAGATGCATGGTCTAGCTACTTAAAGGTTGTTGCCGACATGGGACAAACTACAAAGTTGCTACCTGCAGATCAGGTCTACACAAATGCGTTGCTCGCTGGTGCAAACACCTTCGATCACGCAAAGGTTGCTAAGGATGCCAAGGCTTACAAGCTAAGCGGTGTCTTTGCGAAGGTAGCAGTCAAGGGTTAATTAAGCCCAAAATGTCGTGAGGTCGCTTCTTAAAGAAATTTTGGAAGCGGCCTTACACATTAAATTCGACATAAAAAATGAGAAGAAAGGAATCCCGTGAGTCGTCCTTCACAGAAGTCGATGTACTCATACGCATGGGATTTCGCAGAAGCGGGCGTAAGTGAGACGGTTTCCCAATTTAAGAAACTTGGTATAAACACCGTAACCCTGGCCGCGAGTTATCACGCGGGAAAATTTTTCCGCCCAAAGGCTAAGACTGGGAAGATTTATTTTCCACAAGATGGAACAACATATTTTAAGACTAATCCCAATCGCTATGGCGCAATCAAACCAGTATCAAATTCGATTGATGGAAATGGTGATGTTTTAACTGCACTTACTAAGGATTCGAGCATTAAAGTAAATGCTTGGTTAGTGTTATTGCATAACTCACGGCTTGGCAGTGAAAATCTAGGATCAACGGTCAAGAACGCCTTCGGAGATCCTTATATTTACGCGCTCTGCCCTAGTGCGCCTGAAGCCAGGGCTTATGCCATTGGCCTTGCAAGTGATGTGAGTGAGAGTTATGAAATTGATGGAATATCGATGGAATCAATCGGCTTTCCACCGTTTGAACATGGCTTCCACCATGAGATGAGCTTTGTTAAACCAAATGTTTGGCTCTCCTCTTACTTGGGACTCTGCTTCTGTGAATTCTGTATAAGCGGGGCCGAGCATGCGGGTGTTGATGCTAAAAGTCTTAAAGCAAGAGTCGCAAAGAACATTAATGATTATCTTGCCGGGGATATCGATTATCCAGATGATATGGCGAAAGCATTCTGGCTTGCTGATGTTGCTGGTGATAGCGAAATGCGCAAATTTATGGATTATCGAAGCAGTGTTGTTACATCTCTGGTAACTGAAATAAGAACTGTTGTACGCAAGGACGTTGAAGTTGCAGTAATTCCTTCGGTGGCAAGGCCCACTGGTGGTGCTTGGTATGAAGGTACGGACCTGCGCGCGATTGCAGATGTAACTGGCGTAATCGAGGCCTGCTTTTATGAGAACTCGGCACAGCGCATAACTGCAGATCTAATTGATATCAAACGTCGTACCGATGGCGTGGGAACGATTAAGGGAATTTTGCGGCCGGCGTATCCAGATTTAGAGAGCAGAGAAGCGGTAGTAAGTGCGATTTGTGCGTTAAGTGATGGCGGTGTCCACGACATTGGCTTTTATAACTATGGACATATCAGGAGCCAAAGTTTGGCTTGGATCGCTGATGCGCTTGCAAGTGTGGATGGGAGAAGTAAATGAAATTCGCCGGGAAAATAGTTGCCGTAACAGGGGCTGCGGGTGGAATTGGCCAGGAATTATGTCGCCACTTTGGAAGTGCTGGGGCAACGATTTATGCGTTAGATAAAAAAGACTCCGTTATTGAATTTGCAAGCGAGTTAGCAAAGGCTGGAATTAAAGCCCACCCGTTGGTTGTTGATATCGGTGATTCAAAAGCGGTTGAAGCTGGCTTGGGCAAATTGATAAAAGATTTTGGCACAGTTGATGTAATGATTAACAACGCTGGTTTTTCCGACCACCCAACAATTGAGCGCACACCACCAGATGGTTGGGCCCATGACATTAATGGAAATCTAAATGGCGCTTACAACTGCACCTTCGCAGTGCTGCCTGGAATGAAAGCAAAATCTTC
>JBAWYW010000118.1:0-2837 GCA_037143395.1 Actinomycetes bacterium
GCAAAGGACTTAAAGCCTTTGAGGTTCACACTCTTGAGATACACAGGGAAAACCTATCTCTAATAGGCCCCCACTTCTTACCTTTGGGTGCGCGTGTGCGCAATCAGAGGGCTAGGACTGCGGGTGTTCGAGTTGGGCTAGAGCGTTTCTAGCCGCTGCTTGCTCGGCCTCCCGTTTGCTCTTACCGCTACCCACAGGGAACTTTTCTGCGCCAAGAACTGCAATAGCTGTGAAAGATTTATCGTGATCAGGGCCTGATTCAGTAATGATGTATTCAGGTGCTGGCTTATTAAGAACTGCCGCAAGTTCTTGCAGAGCAGTCTTTCCATCAAGTCCTGCGCCTTGCGCATTGGCTGAATCAATAAATGGGCCAAACCAACGGCTCACCACTTCATCAGTTTTCGCTAGGCCATGCTCAATAAAAATTGCGCCGACAATTGCTTCAAGTGAATCAGCCAAGATTGAATTCTTATCGCGGCCCCCGGAAGATACTTCTCCCTTACCGATGCGCAGATAATCGCCAATACCGAGCTCACGGGCAATCTGAGCAAGGGCTTTTGTGTTCACAACTCCTGAACGCAGAGGTGAAAGTTTACTTTCATCAAAATCAGGGAATTTAAGGTAGAGCTGCTGGGTGATAATTAAACCAAGAACGCTATCGCCTAAGAATTCAAGGCGTTCATTTGTTGGTAATCCACCAGATTCATATGCAAAAGAGCGGTGGGTAAGTGCAAGTTCAAGCAAACTTTCTGAGACCAGAACGCCTAAGCGATCGGTTAATTCAGAGAGCAGATCAGACCTCGATTACCTGACGACGGTTATATGTACCGCAAGTTGGACAAGCAGTGTGTTGCAACTTTGGTTGCTGGCATTGCTGACAAAGTGAAGTTGCTGCTGGTGTTGTCTTCCATGCACTACGACGTGAGCGAGTACGCGAACGGGACATCTTTCGCTTTGGGACTGGCATGGCTAGCTCACTTTCTTTTCGGCAATTTTTTGTCCAGAGATTTCATAACCCTCGAACAGAGTAGAAGTATCCCCCAAAGAGAGAAAATAGTAAAAACGAGGCTCTTCATGCGTTCGGGGAGTTCCATCCTTCAAGCCCAGCCCAGCGGATATCCCCGCCAGCGTGAGCATGATCTTCTGGCAGATCAATCCATTTCAGGCCGCAGCCAGGGCAGAGCCCTTCGCAATCTGGGGAGCAAAGCGGGTTGATTGGAAGATTTAATATCACTGCATCTCTTATGGGCCCTTCAAGGTTGATGAAATCACCTTCCATCCACAGTTCGGCGTCTTCATCTTCAACATCAATCTCTTTTTGTTGTGACTTACTCTTATGACGAGTATCTAATTCATAGTTATAAAGTTCTTGAAAACTCTCATCAATCTCAAATGAAACCGGCTCAAGGCACCTGATGCACTCGCCCACTGCTTCTGCTCTCACTTGCGCGCTGGCCAATACACCTTCCGCTACAGATTGCAGGCGTAGGTCAACGTCAATCGGAGCATCTGTTGGGATAGCAACTAAGGCAATACCAACGGGCTCGTGCTGATCAAAAGTCAGTTCATACTCACGCATCTCACCAGCACGGCGAGGCAAGTCATGACAACTGAAATCAAATGGGTTCTTGCTCATAATTTTTCCTAAAGGGTATTAATCGGCGAGTTCTGAGAGCGCGTCTTTATCTCCTACGCCATCAAGTTTTTCACGGCCTCGCTCAACAACATCAAGAGTCTTATTTAAGATGACTTCTAGGGTGGCAAGACGTGAGTCAATGTATTTATCTATTTCGGCGCGCTGCTCTTTAGCATCTGCCTGTACTTCGGCAAGAATCTTCTTTGATTCAGCTCTTGCGGCCGCAACAATCTCAGTTTGACTCACCATGCGAGCAACTTCCTCGCGCGCACGCTCGATGATCGAATCTGCGCTCTCTCTTGCCTCTTCTAAAATCTTTTCACGTGTGGCAATAATTCCTTGCGCTGTTGCAAGATCTTTAGGAAAGGCATGTGAAGCTTGGTCGAGTAGTTCGAGCAACTCACCGCGGTGCACAACACAACTTGCTGAAAGTGGAACGCTGCGTGCCTGCTCCACAAGGTTGACTGCTCCTTGAATACGATCGATAACGTCCATTATTTACCTCCAGATGCTCGTTGCACTTCTGCAAGACGAGCTTTGAGCTTCGGGACAAGTGATGCCGGGATGTAGTTAGACACATCACCATCATAACTTGCGATTTCTTTTACTAAAGAAGAGGAGAGAAATGAGTGTGCGGGAGCGGTCGACATGAAGAGAGTCTCAACCCCCTTGAGCTGCAAATTAATCTGGGACATCTGCAATTCGTAGTCAAAGTCAGTAACAGCGCGAAGACCCTTCACAATAATGGGAATCTTGTTCGCTTCGCAGTAATCAACCAGAAGGCCCGACCAAGAGTCCACCTTCACGTTGGTGTATTTCTTGGTGACTTCCCGAATCATCTCCATGCGCTCATCGACGCTAAATAGAGAGCATTTGGTGACATTTACAAGAACCGCGATTACCACCTCATCAAACATCTTGCTGGCCCGCTCAATAATGTCGAGGTGACCAAAGGTGATTGGATCAAATGATCCAGGGCAGACAACGCGTTTCACAGTTAAACGCTAGCAGAGTAAGCGCCATAGAAGATACTTCCCTGTCCATATGAGCGTATTTTCAGAAGTTCCATAGCAGCGGGCCACGTGAATGGTGAGCTCTTTGTTTCGCGTTCAATAGCAATAATTCCGCGGGGTTGAATCAACTTACGCTGATCAATAACTTCCAATAACTCTTCTATTGCGCTGTTATTCACATCATAAGG
>JBAWYW010000119.1:0-2835 GCA_037143395.1 Actinomycetes bacterium
GCAAACGCTGCTGCTCGCAGGCCAAGTCCAGCATCGTTCTTACCCTCTTCATCAACCAAAATTACTTCGCCTTGATACGAGGCAATACCTTTTGCAATAGCGGTTGTACTTTTACCTTTAAAAAATCTGCGCTTACTACTTTGATTAATCCGGTGCCAAGTCAATTGCATGACATAGTCAACGGCGCGAGCAGCCTTTGATATTTCAAGCATTAATACATCAGCATCTGCAAAACCCATTTTTGCAGCAACGGCATCTTGCTCTGTGAGGAGAAGCTGATCTCGCCCGCGCCCTGTTACCTGATGAAGAGTGTCTCTCGCATTAGAGATCAGTGCCTCAGAGGCAGCAACACGATCAAGTGCAACATCAACGAGTTGGCTTTCAGATATTGCGCGCAGAGCATTAATGTCTCGAAGCCCCCCACGGGCCTCTTTTAAATCTGGTTCAAGAAGAAACGCTAGTTCACCACTTCGCTCTGCCCGCTCACTAATAGAAGCACTTAATGCTGGAAAGTACTTTTTAATCTCTTTGCGCCAACGCGCTTTGGCATCCCCTGCGACTTCTTCTGTGAGATCACTATTTCCAATGATGTGGCGGATATCTAAAAGTCCGAGAATTACCTTCACATCTGCCGCTGATACATGCGCGGTCTCTTTGCGGGTGCGTACCGAGTAATCAACCTGCGCACCTGAACTCCATAATGGATAGAGGAGAGCATTCACAAATTCTCCGAGGACTTTTTCGCTAAGCCCTGTGTGCAAAATAATGATGTCTAAATCAGAACCTGGCGCGAGCTCTCCGCGCCCAAAGCCACCTACTGCGGCTAGTGCAACATCATCTTCTACTACTTCGGTAATGGATAAAGCGCCGCGAAAGAGTTCAGCAAGCTTGTTATCACTTGCATTCGATCTTTCGCGACGCTCCCGAGTACCCACTTAGTCAGTCTAGTTAAATGAAACTAGATTGCATCTGCCCCGCGCTCACCTGTACGCACGCGCACGATGTGATCGACTGGAACCGACCAGACCTTGCCATCACCGATAGCTCCTGTTGATGCAGCCTTGACGATCACGTCAATAACTTTTTCCGCATCAGCAGTATCTACGACAACTTCAAGGCGAACTTTTGGAATCAAATCAACGGTGTATTCAGCGCCGCGATAGACCTCTGTATGACCACGTGTGCGACCAAAACCACTGGCTTCAGATACCGTCATACCGGTAATTCCATATGCCTGTAGCGCGGTCTTAACGTCATCTAACTTAAATGGCTTAATGATTGCTGTTATGAGTTTCATTCCCACTCCTTACTTAGTTGAGGTGAAGTTAGAGAGGAAACGAGAGCCATCTGACATCGAAGCACTCTCGTATGCAGTTTCAGCGTGCTGGCTTAGATCAAGTCCTGCGACTTCATCTTCCTCAGATACACGGAATCCTACGGTCTTTTCAATCAAGAGCGCCAAGATGTAACTGACGATGAATGAGTATGCGACAACTGCCGCAACCGCAAGTATTTGGTGACCCATAAGTGTCCAGCCACCGTGATAGAAGAAGCCATTAGCTCCATTGACCATTGCTGTTCCAAAGAGACCAATGAGAAGCGCGCCCAAGATACCTCCAACAAGGTGAACACCCACGACATCGAGTGCATCATCAAACTTGAAGACATGCTTGAGGCCAGTAGCCAAGCAACAGAGAACACCAGCAACTAGACCAATAACAATTGATCCCATTGGGCTAACAAATCCGCAGGCAGGTGTGATTGCAACAAGACCTGCAACAGCGCCAGAGGCAGCGCCAAATGTTGTTGCATGTCCATCACGAATCTTCTCCGTAAGCATCCAAGCAAGTAGAGCTGCTCCGGTTGCAGTGTTGGTATTTACAAATGCGTAAGCAGAGAGTGTGTTCGCTGATAGCGCTGATCCAGCATTAAAGCCGAACCAACCAAACCAGAGAAGTCCAGCGCCAAGAAGAATGAATGGCACATTGTGTGGTCGCATTCTTTCCTTTGGCCAACCCTTGCGCTTTCCAATTACTAAGCAGAGTGCAAGTGCTGCAGCTCCCGCATTCGCGTGAACAACGGTTCCACCTGCGAAATCTTCTGCGCCTTTCTTTGCAAGCCACCCAAGAGGTGAGAAGACCCAGTGCGCAACAGGTGCATACACAAGTACGAGCCATAGGCATGAGAAGCCAACCCAGCTGCCAAACTTCAAGCGATCAGCTGTCGCGCCTGTGATAAGCGCAGGTGTAATGATTGCAAACATCAATTGGAATGCAACGAAAACCATTGGTGGTATCGATAGAGACAAACCACTTGGTTGCATCCAGATGTGATTGAGTCCAAAATTCTTAAGGCTTCCAATGAAGCCATTGCCACCTTGGAATGCAAGGCTATAAACGCCAAGAATCCATAGAACAGAAACTGTTCCCATTGTGACAAAGTTTTGAGCCAACATGCCCAAGACATTCTTTCCACGAACCATTCCGCCGTAGAAGAAAGCAAGGCCAGGTGTCATAAGCAGTACAAGTGCAGATGAAACTAAAATCCAGGCAGTATCTGCGTGATTAGTTGCATCTGTTGTTGCAGCCGCCGCAGTGACGACGTCACCCATTAGAAAATGCATAAGTTCTCCAGATGTTTAAGGGGAAGGAGATCTCGACGCTGAGAGGTGGAAAGACTCTCGCCCTTGGGTTACAGGAGATGTCCTTTTCGTGTTACGAAATGGTTACAAAATTTGGGATTTACGCGTGGCTATTACGCCAGCAGACCAGAAATGTAACTTTCAGGATCAAAGCGCCCGAAATCTGTAGCCGACTCCCCTGTGCCCACAAACTT
>JBAWYW010000120.1:0-2810 GCA_037143395.1 Actinomycetes bacterium
TGGCCACGTATTCCAAAATTTGGCAGTGAAGATGAGAAACTCAAAGGAGTATGGGCAAAGCTTGCAAATGCCACAGCTAAAAAGCCTCGCACCTATTGGGTAGCAACAGGACTCGTACTTCTGATTTTTGCTGCATTTGCATCGACGCTGCATGCCGGTGGAATTTCTACCTCCCAGTCCTTTACAAAGACTCCCGACTCAGTGAAGTCGCAAGATGTTCTCTTGAAGTACTTCTCTGGCGGTCAAGGACAACCAACTCAAATTTGGACTACCTCTTCTAATGCAGCTGCAATGACTGCGAAGTTATCAAGCACTCCTGGCATCACATCAGTTATTCCTGATGGTGTTCAGACTCCTGGGGGCACTCCAAAAGTTGTTGATGGTCATGTAATCCTGAATGCAACTTTGGTCGCGACAGCTGATTCGAATGAAGCAACGAACTTGATTCCTGCTATCCGAAGCGCCGCACATGCGATTGATCCACAATCACTTGTTGGAGGAACCTCTGCTGTCTTTTATGACTCACACCAGGCTGCAGCACGTGATCAGCGTGTGATCATTCCAGTTGTGCTCATCGTGATTGCAATCATTTTGGGACTATTACTTCGAAGCGTTCTAGCATCGCTAATGCTGCTTATGACAGTAGTGCTCTCTTACCTAGCAACCCTTGGAGCATGCGCACTGGTCTTCCATCACATCTTCCACTTTGCTGGAGAAGATTCGGGCTTCCCACTCTTTGCCTTTATCTTCCTGGTAGCCCTGGGCATTGACTACAACATCTTCTTGATGACTCGTGTTCGTGAGGAATCGATGCAGATTGGAACGCGAGCAGGAATGATCAAGGGAGTGACAGTTACTGGTGGAGTAATTACTTCAGCGGGAATTGTCCTTGCTGCAACATTTACTGTGCTTGGAATCTTGCCGATTGTATTCTTAGCTGAAATCGGATTCTCTGTTGCATTTGGAGTATTGCTTGACACATTGATCGTTCGTTCGATTCTTGTTCCAGCTTTAGTTCACAGCATCGGACCAAAGATCTGGTGGCCTTCAAAACTACAGAAGAGTTAAATCTCTGTAGGTAAAGGCAATCTGCTTGGGGCGATAATCTTTGTGATTTCACTCAAGATTAGGTGAACAAAGGGTTCTCCTACCCATAAATGTTTAGCGCCATCAACTGGAATTAAATTCAGGCGAGGGAAACTTTTGAATCTCTCCCTCGCCTGTTCCGGATTTAGATACTCATCATGTTCAGGAATATACGCGGTGACTGGGCGTGAATCTTTCTGCCAGAAATCTAAATCTTCCTGCACTGTTCGCTGCAGAGGTGGACTCAGCAAAATTAATCCGGCAACCCGGTTATCTTTTGCGTATCGGAGAGCTAGATCAGTTCCAAATGACCACCCTGTAATCCAAAGCTTTTCAACTTTGACTACATCAAAACAATAATTTATTGCGGCCTCAACATCCAACTTTTCACTCTCTCCGTTATCAAATACGCCTTCGGATGTTCCTGCTTCACTTGTTGTTCCCCGGGTATTGAAACGAATCACTTCGATACCAGCCATTGATGGCAGTCTGTTTGCAGCTTTCTTATAGATATGGCTATCCATCATTCCCCCACCACTTGGGTTGGGGTGCAAGCAGAGTAGCGATGCCTGGCGCTCACCTTCTGGGCTGGCCACTTCCCCGATCAATTTCAGGGAATCAGCCGTGGTAAACGTGATTGCCCTGCGATTGGCCGGAAGAATTGTGCTTGGCCTTATTAACTCTGACACGAAATAAGTTTAGTCTTACCCTATGACTCCTACAGACACATTGATTAGCTACTCACCTGCCACTGGAGAAGAAGTAGGCAGATATCCAGATAGCAGCGCAGAGGTCGTCAATGACCTCGTTGCTAGAGCCCGCGCTGGATCACTTGCTTGGCGCGCTCTTGGCTTTAAGGGTCGAAAGGTAATTCTTAAAAAGTGGGCAGCGCTCATGGCATCTCGAATTGATGAACTTGCTCAGATCGTGATGGATGAGACAGGTAAACCAAAGAGTGATGCGACTCTTGAAGTGACTCTCGCTATTGGACATCTTGCATGGGCAGCAGATCATGCTTCACGATTCCTTCGTACAAGTAACCGCGCGCCAGGAATCATCATGGCGAACATGTCAGCGAAGGTTCACTATGTTCCCTATGGTGTTGTCGGAGTAATCGGACCTTGGAATTACCCTGTCTATACGCCTATGGGATCAATTGCCTATTCTCTAGCTGCAGGTAATTCAGTTGTCTTCAAGCCAAGTGAATTCACTCCCGGAGTTGGATTCTGGCTCGGTGAAACATTTAATGAAGTAGCAAAAGAAGCCAATGTATTTTTCGTTGTTACAGGTGGGCCTGCAACAGGTGTTGCTCTCACACAAAGCGCGGTAGATAAGGTTGCCTTCACAGGATCAACTAGAACTGCGAAGAAAGTTGCAGCAAGTTGTGCTGAGCGTATGGTGCCAGTCGTCCTTGAGTGCGGCGGATCAGATGCGGCCATTATCGATGCTGACGCAGATATTGCAGCAGCAGCAGACGCCGTTCTATGGGGCGCAATGTCTAACTCTGGGCAGACCTGCATTGGTACCGAGCGTGTATATGTCATGAATAGTGTGGCTGATAAATTTATTGCTGAAATCAAAAAAGGCGCTGAAAAGATTAAGCCGGGCCGAGAATATGGCGCAATCACAATGCCATCTCAACTCAAAGTAATCGATAGCCATATCCGTGATGCGGCAAGTAGGGGCGCAGAGTTTATTGTTGGAAGCGTTGATTCAGTTCAGGC
>JBAWYW010000121.1:0-2758 GCA_037143395.1 Actinomycetes bacterium
GAGGCGGTGATTTCGGGGCCGGCTTCATCAGGGATCAGATCTTTCAAAACAATTTCAGCAAGACCCATGTCAACTGGCTGACGATTGAGCGATGCGAAGGCGGTAACACGAATGAGTGCGCCTTCAAGTTCACGGATGTTGGAAGAAATCTTTGAAGCGATGTACTCCAAAACATCATCAGGGGCATTCAACTTATCTTGCGCTGCCTTTTTGCGAAGAATTGCAATACGGGTTTCAAGCTCAGGAGGTTGAATATCTGTGATCAGGCCCCACTCAAAGCGGGAGCGAAGACGATCTTCCAAAGTTGTTAGTTGCTTGGGAGGGCGATCACTAGAGATAACAATCTGCTTGTTGGCGTTATATAGGGTGTTGAACGTATGAAAGAACTCTTCCTGAGTTCGCTCTTTGTTCTCTAAGAACTGGATGTCATCGACGAGCAAAACATCAAGGTCGCGGTAACGGCGTTGGAAAACAGATGCCTTATCGTCACGGATGGAGTTAATAAAGTCGTTGGTGAACTCTTCAGAAGAGACATAACGCACGCGGACTGAGCCATAGAGCTCCTTGGCATAGGCCCCAATAGCGTGCAGGAGGTGGGTTTTACCGAGCCCTGACTCACCGTAGATAAAGAGCGGGTTGTAGGCCTTTGCTGGTGCTTCAGCAACGGCAACTGCTGCAGCATGTGCAAAACGATTGGATGCACCAATAACAAATGTTTCAAAAATGTAGCGAGGGTTCAATTGCGATTGCTCAAGGGGCTGCTTTGTGTCGCTATCGCGGCCGGTTCCCGACCTAGGGGATACAACTTCAACGGCGCTTTCATCAACAACATCTTCAGAAGGGGCAGAGACCTCAAGAGTTTCATCAACGGTCACAGCGATATTTATTTTTTGACCCAGTTCTGTTGTCAAAATTTCATTAAGAATATTTTTAACGCGGATCTCTAAAAAATCTTTTGCAAATTGGTTGGGAGTATTGAGCAGAAGTGTTGCTGCACCATCGCCTTGAAGAAGACCAAGAGGTTTTGTGAGAGAAAGAAATGCTCGGTGCTGCGGTGACTCTGAGGACATGGCCTCAATTACTGATCCCCACAAGATGGTTAGATCAACTTCCTCCAGTAGCGCCATTGCTCTCCCAATCCGTGAAATACGTAAAAAAGCTAAAAATCGGTTATCCCCAAGTTATCCACAGCCTGTGGTCTAAACCCCACCTTTAGGGTGACAAGGCTCTGACTGCGGGTCAAAACCTGTGGATAGAGGGCGAACGTAAAGGGGTTTTCGCCAAAGTGCAAGTGGTTTATCCACACGAACTTGGCTAACCTTGCCACCCTATTGATGGACATCTGTGGCCCTGGTCAAAACCCCTGATCCGGAGAAAAAAGAAGTTGAGGAGTTTTCATGTCAAAGCGTACTTATCAACCAAATAATCGCCGTCGTGCGAAGAAGCACGGCTTCCGTGCTCGCATGGCAACACGTGGCGGCCGCGCAGTACTGGCCTCTCGCCGCGCTAAGGGTCGCACTCGCATCTCTGCGTAACCGTGCTACCTGCATCGAACCGGCTTCGCTCGAGCAAAGATTTTTCCCGAACTACTAAAACGGGACACCGAGCCACATCACAATTACTTGTTATCTATTTTCTGACCCATGCCCAATTCCCAAACCAACCGCAGGTTGGACTGATCATAAATAAAAGCGTTGGGGGATCAGTCACCCGTCACCGAATCGCTCGCCAGCTCCGACATGCAGCAAGTGAGCACCTCAAAGATTTTCCAGCCCACACACAAATTGTTATTCGCGTTCTGCGAAAGAGCGATGACTACCGAGCAGACTTCGCGGACTTGGTCTCTAAGATTGTAAAGCGCAGCGAGGCCAACCAATGAAGCTCTTTAAGTTGATCACACTGGCGCCCATCAAGTTGTATCAAAAATGGATTTCTCCCAGCCTTGCCCCACGGTGCAAGTACTACCCATCATGTTCTCAATATGCAGTCGACGCGATTTCAGAGTACGGCCTTCGCGGAGTCCTGATGGCAATCTGGAGAGTAGTGCGTTGCAACCCATGGTCGCATGGTGGAGTTGATTACGCGGTTGCCAAAATACCTGTTAAAAACCATATGAACCTCAAAGGAGCCATCTAATGGATTCGATCCTAAAACCATTGTATTACGCTGTTTCTTGGGTCATGACAGTAGTTCACTCAGCCCTTGGATCGGTTCTTGGTAAGGAAAGCCACGAGTCACTGAAGTGGACCTTATCGATCGTCTCGCTGGTGATCATCATTCGCGTTCTTCTCATTCCACTTTTTGTGAAGCAGATCAAGAGCCAGAGAGCGATGACTGTTCTGCAGCCAAAGATGAAAGAGATTCAAAAACGTCACAAGGATGACCGCCAGAAGCAATCTGAAGAGATGATGAAACTCTATAAAGAGCATAAGACAAACCCTCTTGCATCATGTTTCCCTCTTATTGCCCAGGCGCCGATCTTTTATGCACTCTTTCGTGTACTAAATGGCATTGCCAATAACCACTCATTTGTTCCCGGTGTTATTACCCCCAAGTTATTACAAAGCGCCCACGACGCGAAGTTCTTAGGTGCACCGATCTCAGAAACTTTCCTCAATGCGCATATAACTTCGACAAAACTTGTCACAATTTTGCTCATCGCATTTATGTCAGCAACAACGTTTACAACACAGCGCCAGCTTATGGTCAAGGGAATGCCAAAGATGGACTCCTCAAATAACATGATGGCTCAACAACA
>JBAWYW010000122.1:0-2669 GCA_037143395.1 Actinomycetes bacterium
GGTCTTTTTGACGTTGCGGTGAGATAGTTGAGAGATGAAGCGCATCCAAAAGCTTCCTATCTATCTCACGTTTCTTACTTTGATCGGCTGCGCATATGCATGGAGCATGGCGATGGCGAGAGGTTTTTCTAGCCAAAGGCTTGTCTGTTTGGGAATAAAGCATGACGGTTCTTGCTCTGTATTAAGCACAATGTACTGGACGGATAATACGATCCTCTGGCTCGTTCCTTATATTCTGGTAATTGTTTTAGCCCTCTGGCTCTTTGCAGCAAAAATTCTTCCCAAGAAAACTCCCGCGCTTGTCATAACAGCAATGTTTCTCATTAGCTTTTTATTGATCTTTATCTTTGCCTTCACGCAAGACGGCCAGAAGAGGCCGACCATGCGCCATGGTGGGGTAGTCGCAGCGCAAAAGAGCTAACTCCATGCGGGAGGGGCCCGTTTCTTCTCAATCTTTTTCACAAAGAGATAGTCACTTAGAGTGGTAATTCAATTACTCTGTATCCATGACCCATGTTGATGGCCAAGCCCTAGATATTTTGTATAAGCGCACAAGCGCTAAGTGGACTGGCTCTCCCGGCGACATCTTGCCGATGCCAGTTGCCGAGATGGACTTTGAGATAGATCCTGCGATCAAAGCGCGCTTGCATGCTTTAGTTGATGCCTCAGATACTGGATATGCCGGAAACAATCTGGAACTGCGAATGAATTTAGCTGGCTTTGCAAAGAAGGCGTGGAATTGGGAGTTAGATCCGGAGCAGATTTCCACATGTGGAGATGTTGGCGTTGGCATGGTTGAAGTGGGAAGAGCGGTAACAAAGCCAGGTGAGAAAGTGATGATCAATACACCTGTCTATTTGAATATGCGCAATTGGGCTGATCGTCTAAATCTTGAGGTGGTAGATGCTCAGATGCACAAAGATGGAATGCACTACACATTAGATTTTGATGCAATCGAAGCTGGATACAAATCAGGAGTAAAAGCACACTTCCTCTGCAATCCTCATAACCCCACTGGAACTGTCTTCACTAAAGAAGAACTCAGCCGTCTTGCAGATCTTGCTAAAAGATATGGAGTTATTGTTCTTAGCGATGAGATTCACGCCCCTATTACCTATGAGAAGGGCGCATTCGTGCCATTCCTTAGCGTGAGTGAAACTGCGCGCGAAGTTGGAATCTGCGTGACATCAGCGAGTAAGGCATGGAATCTTGCCGGCCTTAAGTGCGCTCAGATCATTACCCAGCACGAGAAGACAAAGGCAATCATTGACGCGATGCCTATGGGTGTGCGCTTTGGAGCGTCACACTTTGGTGTGCACGCAGGAGCTGTCGCGTTCACTTGCACAGATTGGCTTGAGGGAGCGCTTAAAACTCTTGATCGCAATCGCAAGCTTCTGGCATCACTTCTAGCTGAAAAGCTTCCGCAGGTTCACTACAGAGTCCCTGATTGTTCTTATCTTGCTTGGTTAGATGTCACAGAACTTGGTTTAGGAGAAGATCCAGCAAAGACAATTTTTGACCAGGGAAAGCTCTATGTGAATAGTGGAATTCTCTTTGGACCGCAGTCTGCGAACTTTGTCCGTATGAACTTTGGAACAAGCGCAGAGATCATCACTGAGGGTGTCAACCGCTTAGTGAAAGCAGCGCAGAAGTAAGAAGATGCTTGGCGGAATAAATAACGGCTTATTTGTAGTGAGCTTTGCTGGCTTTTTAATTGTCGCTCTGCTTGCGATCTTTCTTCGTTGGGCTTTCTCTCACGGGCATTCCATCATTGAAAAGCCAAAAAAAATTGGCACGAAAGATGACTACGGCTTATTGCGCTCGGTGCACTCACCTAAGAATCACATTGAAGGAGAGATGCTGCGCCAAAAGCTTATTGAGGCTGGTGTGAAAGCAACACTTACGCAAACTCTCCACGGGCCAGAGCTCATGGTTTTTAGTAAAGACCTAAAGATTGCGAAAGCTATCCTTCAAGCACAGCCATAGCAGCGTTGTGACCGGGTATTCCGCTCACACCACCCCCGCGCACAGCGCCTGCTCCGCAAATAAATACTTGAGGAACAGATGTTTCAACTCCCCACGACGGAAGTGTCCCATCTTCTCTAAAAGGAAATGACAAATCTTTATGGAAGATATTTCCACGAGGCAGTGAGATTGACTCTTCTAAATCAAGAGGAGATTTCACTTCAATACATAAAGATCCATCAGAGTTTTTTGCCAAGCACTCTTCAATGGGGTCCAGAAGGTATCTATTGAGCTGGCGAAGAAGCCGTGCAGTGACTTCCTTCTTTGTGCCTTCGTTATCTTGATCAAAGAGCGCTGCTGGAGTGTGAATACCAAAGAGAGTGAGCGTGTGATACCCAGCAGCAACAAGTTCTGGTGAAAGAATTGATGTGTCGGTGAGCGTGTGGCAATACATCTCAGCGGGCACAACATCAGGGATTTCACCTTTCGCGCTTTGCGCGAATGCCTTTTGCAGATCGCTATAACGCTCATCAAAGTGGAATGTTCCTGCAAAGGCTTGTCTTGGATCTACTCCACTTTTAAGTCTTGGGAGTTTGCGTAGGAGCATATTGATCTTTACTTGGCTTCCATCTAATGAATTTGGCGCAGATGTTCCCATTAACTTTGCTAGAACCTGCGGAGCGCAGTTAGCAAGGATGTATTCA
>JBAWYW010000123.1:0-2638 GCA_037143395.1 Actinomycetes bacterium
ACAACGACGCGATCATCCCAACTTGGGACGACAAACGAGTAAGTCTCGATAGTTCCCTTTGTGCCGCGGATTGTCATAGGCGCGCTAAAGCGATCTGTGTCAAAATCACTATCAGCAATGCCTGTCGCACCGTTTGCATACTTGAGTGTGACTTCAAGTGCTTCATCAACATTTGGCTTATGTAGGCGTGCTTTTGCGCTTACTACCTCTGGTTCTTTGCCAAAGAGCGCGAGGGAGACCATGCGTTGGGAGTGAACCGAGTAACAACCCATATCCATTAAGCATCCACCTGCTAAATCAAATTGCAGACGTAAATCTGTTTTATCTGGCATCGTGCCATAGAGAGCTGTATTGATGCTTACCAGCTCACCGATCTCACCTGATTTTAGAATCTCAAGCACTCGTTGCATAACTGGGTGGTAGTAGTAATGGAAAGCTTCCATGTAAACCTTGCTCTGACCTTCTGCAACTTTCTGGATTAAGCGGGCTTCCTCCGCATTACTTGCCGCAGGCTTTTCACTTAAGACATGTTTGCCCGCTTGAAGGGCCTTAATGTTCCAAGGGGCGTGGCCATTATTTGGTAGCGGGTTATAGATTGCTGTGATCTCTGGGTCATCAATAATTGCTTGGTATGAGTCATAGACTTTTCCAACGCCATATTGTTTGGCAAATGCTTCCCCGCGTGCGCGGTCGCGTGATGCAACGGCATAGAGAACATGCTCTGTGGCATGTGCGGGAAAAATGATTGCCCTGGAAGCGATTCGTGCTGCGCCGAGGATGCCAATATTTAGCGGGATGCGAGAATGTGTCATAGGACTAATCTAGTGGAGTGATTAAAACACGCATAGCCAATCGCTTTCGTGAGATTGTCTCTGGTTCCCCGGATGGAAGACCTGATTGGGTCGAACTCATTGCTCTAGGTGATGGTGTTGGTCTTTATGGACCAGGCAGCGCGGTCTGGCAGGTGCATGGCTGTATCGCAACACTGGTGGGCGGCGTGCGCGCTTTGTTGCTTCAAGCGGCTCATCCTGCAGCGCTCACTGGCGTGAGTCAGCATTCAAGGTTTGAAACAGATCCGCTTGGCCGGCTTGCTGGTACATCTAGATGGCTTACCATCACAACATTTGGTTCCCATGCAGCTATCGCAAAAGAGGCGGCAAGAGTTAATGCCATGCATGCGCACGTCAAAGGTCAGTATCAAACAAAGTCAGGAGCAACCTCGCCATATCAGGCAAGTGATCCTCGTTATCTGCTCTGGGTGCACTGCGCATTTACAGATTCGTTTCTTACATCGCATTTAGCATTTGGTTATCCCATTGATGAAGGCGCTGATGCGTATGTGAAAGAGTGGAGTACCAGTGCTAAAGGACTTGGTCTAGAGAAAGCTCCAGAGTCAGTTGCCCAGCTCAAAGCAACCATGGATGAGTTTCTTAAAAATGATTTAGCGCGCAGCGAGAAAACTCTTGAGGTTGTGCGTTTCATTATGAAGCCGCCACTTGGACGAGTGAGCCTGATTTTTTACAGAGTACTTGCCAACGCCGCTGTCTCCACGCTCACCCCTGAGCAACGTGAAATCTTGGGACTTAAAAATGTCAGCCCGATCTGGCGTTGGCTGTGCGCCCGGATACTTAACTTTTTGAGTTACGTTCTGGGCTCAGAGTCGCCGAGCCAGAGCGTTGCGCGTGAGCGCATTGCCAAAAGTAGTTGAAACTTCAACTATCTGCTAGTATCTGTTTATGACCTTGCTGCCCGCCCTCTATATTGGCCATGGCGCCCCACTGCTCCTTGATGATCCAGTTTGGAGCGGTGAGCTAGCAGATTGGGCAACTCGTCTAGAAAAGCCAAAAGCAATTCTCATCATTAGTGCGCACTGGGAATCTGCGCCACTCACACTTGGTTCAACAACACAAGGAACGCCACTCATCTATGACTTCGGTGGCTTTGATCCTAAGTTTTACAACCTTCAATACAACGCACCGGGGGCTCCAGAACTTGCTGCGCGTGTGAAGGCATTAATGAATGAACCTGTAACAGATCAACCCAATCGTGGTTTAGACCATGGGGCGTACGTTCCTCTCTTAAAGATGTATCCAGATGCACAAATTCCTGTATTGCAGATGTCTATTCCAACATTTGACCCAGAGAAGCTATTTGCCATCGGCCAAAAGCTTGCGCCCCTACGTGAAGAGGGTGTTCTCATTGTTGGCAGTGGATTTCTGACTCATGGTCTGCCATTTCTTCGCGAATTTCGAATTGAAGCTACGCCGCCAGGGTGGAGCGTTGAATTTGATCTCTGGGCGAAAGAGGCACTTGATCGCGGCGCTGTTGATGAACTTATGAATTACAAGGCACTTGCTCCTGGAATGCCATATGCCCATCCAACAGTGGAGCACTTTGCGCCTATTTTTATTACCTTAGGGGCAGCAACAAAAGCCGATGTGGCTCCGCAAACGCAAATTGATGGTTACTGGATGGGTCTTTCTAAGCGCTCATTCCAGGTCGCTTAAGACTTATTTGCGTAAAAGCGCCCTAAAAACTCTTTCTTAAAGTCAAAGAAATCACCGTTATTGATGGCTGCGCGCATCTGATCAACTAAGCGCACGATAAATCGCTCGTTGTGAATTGTGGCAAGGGTTGC
>JBAWYW010000124.1:0-2638 GCA_037143395.1 Actinomycetes bacterium
GATGGAATAGAAATACCGCCCTTTGTACCGGACGTTAGGTAATAACCACCACCGAGTAAACCAAGAAGAATGAAGAGCGCGATAAAACGATTTCGACGGACTCGCCTTGAAGTTTTTCTGCGCATCTGAGCGGTATTACTCATGCCAAGATTCTCCACCTTCTTTGTCTCAGAAGTATTTGACGCGCCAGTGCTAATTGGCTGTGTAATTGTCTTTACGCGTTCCACAATGGCGCTTCCGATGCGTACTTCGGGGCGAGCTCTCTTTTTACGGGGTGCGGCAGGAACGGGAAGATCGAGTTCAAGACTGAGTTGCTTACGCTGTGGGTCTAGAGATTCTTGGACTTGCCTCATCTCATCAAGGAGCTCGCTTGCATTCATTTGCCTGGCATCAGGATTTGGAGCAGTGGCTTTGACGATCAGGTCGTCTAATTCTTTTGGAACTCCTTGCGCAAATGTAGATGGCGCCGGCACACGTTCGTTCACATGTTTGTATGCAATTTGGATAGGAGAGTCACCATCAAAAGGTTTACGGCCCGTTAGTAATTCAAAGAGAACAATTCCGAGTGAGTAGATATCACTTCTTGCATCTGAGACACCCCGTTGGACTTGTTCCGGGGAGAGGTAGGAAACACTTCCTAAAACAATGCTTGATTCAACTGTCATGGTGGCTCCCAGCTGAGCGCCACGGGCAAGTCCAAAGTCAGCTATTTTGATTCTGCCATCTTTGGAGATCAAAATATTTTCTGGCTTCAAATCTCGGTGATTAATACCTAATCTGTGCGCTTCAGCAAGACCACTAGCAACAGGGATCATGTAGCGAAGTAGATCGGTGGGACTCAGTGGTCCTTGTTGGAAAAGGAGATCTCTCAAAGTAAAACCATCAATAAATTCCATGACGATGAAGACAGCAGGTATTCCACCCGTATTCCATCCTTGATCTTGAATTGCGACAACGTTGGGATGAGACAGCGCCGCGGTTGCTTTCGCCTCTCTAATAAATCGATTTACAAATTCTTCATCATTAGCAAGATGGGGATGCATTATTTTTACAGCAACAGGACGATCAAGGCGCAAGTCACTTCCCTTATAGATCGAGGCCATGCCACCTGCCGCTATCAACTGTTCTAGTTGGTAGCGTCCATCAATAATTTCGCCAGTCAGGTCTGACACGTTGAAATCCTAGAGGCTAGTGGGCGCCATTCACGTGATAATCGGCTGCGTCGGCTGTGCCTTCTTTGGCGAAATGCTCAGCACTTATTTGTTGAAAAAGCTTCATCTGGCTTTCAATCTCATACCCATCACGTGCAAGTACTCGGTCGAGGCCAATAGGAGGATCTATATCTACCCAAAATTTCATTGAGACGTCATCTCGGATTGATCGCTGGCCAGATCCCACTCCTTCAATAATGAGAAAATCGGTAATTGGGATTTCAAATTCTTCTCCAGGTGCATTTTTAAACCAGTCATAGCGGGTTGTTCGATACGAGCTGCGCGAAATATGGGCCTTAACGATTTCCTGAAGCTTGGCTGTGAGCTTTTCTCCAAGCGGATCGCTCCAGCCGTCGTAGAGATCATCCATATGCAGAGTAAACACGGAGAGCTTGTCTGTAAAATTCTTCTCCAGAAATGATGCAAGCGTTGTTTTACCTGCACCAGCCCACCCATCAATCGTTGCAATCATCAGAAGAATCCCTCTATTTCATAGCAATTTTGTTGAGATTAGAAACTCTGTTCCAGCGCTTCCAGCCGCCGATGGCCAGCAAGACAAATATGAAATATAAGACAGAGGTGAGGTAAGAACCTCCATGCCAGAACTGGAATGTGTAAACCGCGTCGACTACAAACCAGACTGGCCAAGCTTCAAATTTCTCCATGCACATCAGCCCTTGAGCAATGCAACTTCCAACAAATCCAAAGGAGTCGGTCCATGTTGCCGCAGCTCCAATATGGGTAAGAAGGGGGTTAAGAGCAAACCATGCAATGAAATAGATACCGACCATGGCAAGATTTATCTTCCAATTAAGTTTGTGTGGTTTTGCTCCTTTAGGACCCCATCCAAACCAACCCCAGAATCCTCCTGCGATGAATACGAATTGAAGAGCGGCACTTGCGTAATATTTTTGCTGAAAGAACAAAAGTGCGTAGAGAAGGCTGCTGATGTTCCACCATGGCCATGTAATACGTGGGCCATAGATGCCATACCAAACTCCAATAACTGAAGTAATGAAGGCAAAGAATTCAAGATACGTCAGCTTGTAACCCCAAGCCGTAAGCATGACAGTCATTAAATTGTGCACTGATGGACCCCTTTCCAATTCGCATTACCGAACTGGTACTACGGTCGACCTGACGATCAGGTCCTCTCAGCCAATACCTCGGCTCCCGTGAGTGATCAGCCTAGCGCGCTTTCAAGGCGCGTGCATAAGCCGGCAGAGCGACTTTTAATCTTCTCCATGTAGATGTGGTGGCGCGCTTGGTGAAGATTTCATAATCGATCTTCTCAACTTCATCCACTATTCCGCAGTAGAGCTCACTTGCAGCTTCAATACATGGACGACTTGATGCATCTAAGAGAGAGATCCCAAATTCAGATTCCTTCTGAAGCGCACGTACGCGCTTAATCTGCGCCTGTAGAG
>JBAWYW010000125.1:0-2622 GCA_037143395.1 Actinomycetes bacterium
ACCTGCTCATCCACAAATTGGTTTAAATAAGGCAGATGTTGTTTACATCGAACAAGTTGAAGGTGGACTCACACGTCTTGCTGCAGTCTTCTCAAATCAACTTCCACCTTCCATCGGGCCGATTCGTTCCGCCCGCATTAGCGATATTGATTTAATGGCAAGTTATGGACGTCCTGCTTTTGCATATAGCGGGGCACAAAAACTTTTCTTACCTGTATTGAAGGCAGCCAACATCGAAGACTTGGGGGCTGAGCACGAGCCCCCCTCCATTTATTCCAGAGATCCAGGTAGGCAAGACCCAACCAACATGCTTCTTGATCCGCAAGCTCTTCTCACAAAAGCGATTGTGACTGAAAAACGCACGATCGATACTGCAAAGTCTGTCGGATGGAAATTTGGTCCGCTACCTAAAACTGGTGTTCCGGTTGTGAGTGTGGACTTGAAGTGGCCTGCATCTTCTTATCAAGTAACTTGGTCGGCGCCACAAAAGCGCTGGTTGCTCTCATATCGCCATGAGCCAGATCTTGGAAGTGACGGGATCCAACTAGGTTCGCCAACTTTTATTATTCAAAATGTAAGTATTACTAATTCGATTTATCATGACCACAACGGCAACTACACCCCATTTAGTAATACGGTCGGATCTGGTACTGGTTATTTACTTCGTGATGGGCAATCCATCCCGGTCTATTGGAACCGCGCAACACCGACATCTGCAACAACGTGGACATTAAAGGACGGTTCACCTGCCTATTTCAGCCCAGGCCAAGTCTGGATAGCCCTTACCGATCAAAAACCTACCTTCACAATGTCTGCCCCGACTGGAATGGCAACACCTGCCCCGACAAAGTAGACTTACCCTCTTACTAGTCGAGTAAAAGCTTGTAAACAGAGGAATGAAAATGGCAGATAGCACTTCAAAGGTAACTGGCACAGGTCGCGTTAAGCGCGGAATGGCAGAGATGCTTAAGGGCGGCGTCATCATGGACGTTGTTAATGTTGAGCAAGCCAAAATTGCCGAAAATGCTGGCGCTGTTGCTGTCATGGCACTTGAGCGCGTACCTGCCGATATTCGTGCACAAGGCGGAGTGGCTCGCATGTCAGATCCGGACATGATCGAGCAGATTCAAGCGGCAGTATCCATTCCTGTTATGGCAAAGGCTCGCATTGGTCATTTCGTTGAAGCGCAAATTTTGCAATCACTTGGTGTTGACTACATCGACGAATCAGAAGTTTTAACCCCAGCTGATTATGAGAACCACATTGATAAGTGGAACTTCACGATTCCATTTGTCTGCGGGGCCACAAATCTTGGTGAGGCACTACGCCGCATTAACGAGGGCGCCGCAATGATCCGCTCAAAGGGTGAAGCGGGAACTGGCGATGTTTCAAATGCAACAACCCATATGCGCAAGATCAGCCAAGAGATCCGTCGCCTGACTTCCATGCGCGAAGATGAGCTCTATGTTGCCGCAAAAGAAATGTCAGCCCCTTACGAATTAGTTAAGGAAGTTGCCCAGACTGGCAAGCTTCCGGTTGTTCTCTTCACGGCTGGTGGAATTGCTACACCGGCTGACGCAGCAATGATGATGCAACTTGGCGCCGATGGCGTCTTTGTTGGTTCAGGAATCTTTAAATCTGGAAACCCAGAAGCAAGAGCCTCTGCATGCGTGAAGGCTGTTACCTATTACACAGATGCAAAAGTTGTCGCAGACGTTTCGCGTGGTCTTGGAGATGCAATGGTGGGAATTAACGTTGCAGATATCCCAGTCCCACATCGTTTGGCTGAGCGCGGCTGGTAATCAGCCTGCTGTAGTTTTACTATGAAAATCGGTGTGCTTTCACTGCAAGGTGATGTTCGAGAGCACATCGATTCGCTCAACGATTGTGGAGTGGATGCCCTCGCTGTAAATACATCTGAACAATTGGAAAGCATCGACGCCCTGGTTATTCCGGGTGGTGAATCCACAACGATCGCAAAACTCGCTCGCAGCTTTGGTCTCTTTGATCTTATTCAGAAACGAATTCAAGATGGAATGCCGACCTATGGGTCTTGCGCAGGAATGATTTTGCTTGCAAATAAAATTGAGGGCGCGGCAAACGATCAAGAAACTTTTGGTGGGATGGACTTGGTTGTGAGGCGCAATGCCTTTGGCCGACAGGTTGATTCCTTTGAGGTTGATCTGACCTTCAAAGGCATAACAGAGCCAGCGCTAAGGGCGATTTTCATACGAGCTCCATGGGTGGAATCAGTCGGAGATGGTGTGGAAGTTTTGGCAACTGTTGAATTTGATGGACAATTGCACCCAGTAGCGGTGCGGCAGGGAAACTTGCTTGCCACATCCTTTCACCCAGAACTTACGGGTGACAACAGAGTTCATAAGTTCTTTGTTGAAAATGTCTGTCGCAACAACGCGGCGCATGTTGAGTGAGTATCAGAAATAGGTTGGTGATTTAAATGTCAGGCCATTCCAAGTGGGCAACGACAAAGCACAAGAAGGCTGTTATCGATTCACGTCGCGCTAAAAGCTTCGCAAAGCTGATTAAGGCTATTGAAGTTGCAGCTCGAACCGGTGGAGCCGATATTGACGGCAACCCAACTCTTTTTGATGCGATTGCAAA
>JBAWYW010000126.1:0-2619 GCA_037143395.1 Actinomycetes bacterium
CCTCGTCGCCAGACTTCGGTAACTTCGGCCATATCAAAGTCATATTTTGTTTCAACATGATCACCAACTGCTGTTGGGTGCTTAATACCTTGGCTTGCTGCATGAATAAGATTTAAGCCCTCCGCATATGCTGCCATCGCGCCGTATTCAATGCCGTTATGAACCATTTTAATAAAGTGGCCTGAACCAACTGGACCGCAATGCAAATAGCCAGATTCAGCTTGTGATGGCTGGCCAGTTTTTCCTGGTGTGCGCTCGGCAGATTCAACTCCTGGAGCCATAGCTTTAAATATTGGATCAAGGCGTTCAACAACTTTCTTTTCTCCGCCGATCATCAGTGAATATCCACGTTCAAGTCCATATACCCCACCGCTTGTACCAACATCAACAAAGTTAATTCCCTTTGTCTTCAGGTAAGCAGCGTTTGCAATGTCATCACGATAAAAAGTATTTCCACCATCAATAATTGTTGACCCGGCCGCTAAATGCTCGGCGACTGCGTGAATAGTTTGCTGGGTCACTTCTGCAGGGACCATAACCCATACAAATTGTGGGTTTGCATCGTTGTTATATTGCGCGAGATCAGCAAGCGATGACAGAGGTGTGAAGCCTTCTTTGGCAACGGTTTTGACGGTATCTGCGTTCAGATCAAAGACGCTGATATTAATATCACCAACTCCGTGGTCCTTAATGCGGCGCGCAATATTTGCGCCCATACGTCCAAGGCCGACTACGGTCAGTTGAATCGTCATTGTTTAACTCCACTAATTAATTGATCAGTCATGATTGTTACCTGAGCGTTTTTTGAGTTAGCGGCTAGTAGCCCTACCGGTCCACTTTGAACGGCCTCGAGTGCTCCTATTTTGCCTTCTCCTAAGCCAAAAATGTAAATTGCATTGGCATGGGCAAGTCGTGACAGAGAAATGCTTACTCGTAGCGCAGGGGGCTTTGGTGAGCCTGAAATTCCAATGGCGAAGCGTGGTTCTGATGCATCAACTCGCCCTGGGAATAGAGAGGCAATGTGACCATCTTCACCCATACTCAAGACCACAGAATCAAATGGCTTGCTGCCGACTTCTAACTCCATATCACGGGCATAGTTAGCGGCCGCTCCATCAATTTCTTGTTCCGGATTACTTCCTGCTGAGTCAACGACGTGGAAAACACAGTGCGCAGTAGAAAGTGAGAAGCCTTCAATGAGTCCCTTGTCATTTCTTTCATCACTTTCGGATGGAACATAGCGCTCATCACTGAACCAAATATGAACAACGCATCCTTCAAAACTTTCGTTATTTCGAATCAATCTAAAAAGCGCGATATCAATAGCTTTTGCGCTTGCATATCCGGTACGACCGCCTGTAACAACAATCTGGGCTCTGCGGCCTTCGCGCCATGCATGTGCGATGGCATCTACAGTTCTTGCCGCACATGATGCGATTAACTCATCGGAAGATGGGTCGTAAAGGTATTTCATAGTAGCGGGGACAGGATTTGAACCTATGACCTCTGGGTTATGAGCCCAGCGAGCTACCGAGCTGCTCCACCCCGCGTCGGTAGTGCAATCTTAGGAGATAACTCCCAATTACCCAAAACGAGGTAATTATTTGCCTTGCGCAGCGATTGCAGCAGCGATTGCAGCCTTTAATTGATTTTGTGCCACACCATATGCAGCAAAATCACCATTCTTCAATGCTTGATTAGAAGCAGCAAGCGCAGATTGTGCATTTGCAAGTGCTTGCTTAAGCGTTGTTGAACCACCAGTTGTTGGGGTTGATCCACTTCCCGTAGGGCTGTTATTAACTACAACACCAGATGACCCACCGAGTACTTGGTTGAGAGCATCTTGAAGTGTGTTTCCAAATCCAATTTGATCACCAAAAGAGACCAAGACTTTTTGTAAGAGTGGGAAAGAAGAAACGTTTGATGTGGCGCGAACATAAACAGGCTGTACGTAGAGAAGTCCGCCGCCAACAGGAAGCGTCAACATATTTCCAAGTACAACATCTGAGCCACCTTGACGGAGCAATGAAAGCGTCTGAGCAACATCTGGTTTTGCTTCAAAGTTTGAAGCTACTTGAGATGGACCAGAAATATTTGTTGATCTTGGTAATTCAAGAACAGTCATTTTTCCGTAGTCAGGGCCAGGATCTGAATTGACTTGAACGAATGCGGTGAGATTCTGTCTGCCACCACGTGGAACAAATGAAGCTGAAAGGGTAAAAGCAGTGGAGGTAGTTCCAGGCAACTGCATTGTTTGGTAGGTAGGTGGCTGATTTCCCGCATTAGCGCCAATAGTTGAAGGGTCGGATGGCACGCGCCAGAAATCTTGTCCACCGTAATACGCAGTTGGATTATTCACGTGATAGGTCGCCAAGATACTGCGCTGAATTTCAAACATTCCCTCTGGATAGCGGATGTGTTGCAGCAGAGCAGGAGAGATAGCGCTCTTAGGCTGAACAGTTCCTGGATATGCCTTACTCCAAGTTTTTAGCACTGGATCTGTGGCATCCCACTGATACAAATTAACTTGGCCGGTAAATGCATCAACGGTCGCCTTCACAGAGTTTCGAATGTAGTTAATATTTTGATTAGGAAGAGTTTGAACAGCTGCGGCGCTTT
>JBAWYW010000127.1:0-2607 GCA_037143395.1 Actinomycetes bacterium
CAAGTACTCGCGGCTGAGTATGCACAACAACCTTTTCAAGCGCACTAGCAAGATTCTTTTACCTACTCATGCTGTATGAGTAGGTTGTTTAATATTTTCCATTTTTGAGTTTTGCCACTCTCACTCTCCGCGGCAATCTCGGATGTCAGTTCTTGCATATAGCCTCACAGACATATACATAGCGGGCGGCCAATTTTTGGGCTCCGCGATAAGTCTTAGGAGGTTTTAGAGAGATTGAAAAGGCTACTTACTCAAAGAGTGGAGACGGAATTACCGTATATGAGCTTTGACGCATATGCGTTCTAGTGCATATAATAGAGATCCGAGGTGGGCAGTTTGGCTTGTAGTCGAAGTGGCTGCGTGGGTTGAAACCCTCACTGACAAAGATTATGAGCAGGTGGTAGCTGCATTGCGAGCCTTGGAAGAGGATGGGCCAAGCCTTGGACGTCCGTTCGTAGATCAGATCAAAAGTTCGGAGCATAAAAATATGAAAGAACTTAGACCCAGATCAACAAACATACGACTTCTATTCGCGTTTGACCCTAACCGCCAGGCTCTTGTCCTGGTAGCTGGTGATAAAACGAATAACTGGGAGAAGTGGTACTTAAAGAATATCCCTCTCGCAGATAAGCGTTTAAAGGCACATTTAAAGAAGTTACAGGAGGAAAAATAGAATGGCGAACAGAGCTGTAAGCCTTGATGAACTAGTCGCGAGCAGGCCCGTTAACGAAAAGCGGGTTCAAAAACTCAAGAATTCAATTATTAACGAGTCCAGGGCGTTGAGATTAGCTGAACTTCGAAGTACTCAAGAACTCACTCAAATTGAGGTAGCAGAAATTTTGGGTGTAGATCAATCCAATATTTCACGAATCGAGAATGGAAAATTTGCCAAGACTGAATTGGGCACTCTTCAGTCTTACGTCGAAGCGCTAGGTGGTACATTAGAAATTACCGTGCGAGTTGGTAAGGTTTCACACGTACTCATTGACTGAGAAAGTGCAGCCAGGCGATGGCACATTAAAAGTTAACCTAGAACTAGTCGCAATTTAGCTCCGATATCATCAATTTCGGAATCTCGAACCAGGGTGTAAATCTTGAGGGTGACGGTTGGATCAGAGTGCCCCATAAACTTCGCCGCTGTTGTTACATGTACATCATTGGTTTTTAAGAAGTATGCATATGTCTTTCGCAGGGAGTGAATTGTTACACCATGCTCTGCCAGGGCTTGGGCAATGGCCACACGGCTTTTAGGAAATACGGTGAAGTATCCAAAGTAAGGAACTTCTCGAACGCCTGACTGAGTCTTGGTTGGTCCATACATGCTCTTGTTGATATGGACTTTGTCTTCATAGACATCGTTTTGTTTAAGGGCGACTGCTTCACCCCACCGTAATCCGTGAAGTGCTAAAAATTTGATGTGTCCGTCATATTTTCCAAAATTGGTAGCTTGGACTTCTTCCCACGTGAGAAATTTCTGAGGCTTGGGTCTGGCTTTGGGCGCTTTAATTGTTGCTACAGGAGATTCTTTGACGAGCTCGCGGCTCAGTGCTTCGCGGTAGATGACGCGGAGCGCCATCAGTGTTTGGAAGTAGTTTGGAGCAGCCAGTGGCGCCAGCAGGTTAATAAATTCGCGCTTTGTTATGGATTCCATTTCCCGAGCCCCAAGTGCAAAGGAAACATTTCGTTTATAGGCGCCTTTATAGTTGGCAATCGTCTTTTTAGTGACAGGCAAGAAGCTCCAGCAATACAGGGCGAATTCATCAAGGGTCATGAGAAATCGAGTGTGACAGAGTCGAGATTTTCCGATCTTGCTGATGGGTATGTATTGTGGAAAAAATGAGGTGGGGATCAGCCCCTTTAAAACATTCCAGCTTTTGCCTAGAGTATGACCATGAAATCACTTCAAAACTTCATCAACGGGCAATCCCTTCCTTCTAAATCAGGGAAGACATCTGAAATCATTAATCCTGCAACTGGCGCTGCCTATGCAACGGCAGCAGTATCAGATGAAGCAGATGTTGAAGTTGCGATGAAGGCAGCAAAGAACGCTTTTCCAGGATGGCGAGATTCAACACCGTCGGAGAGACAACGCGCACTTCTGAAGATTGCTGACGCTTTAGAGTCACGTGCGGATGAACTGATCGCTATTGAATGTGAGAACACAGGAAAGCCAATTGGGTTGACCTCATCTGAAGAAGTTCCGCCGATGATTGATCAGATTCGCTTCTTTGCAGGCGCAGCTAGAAACCTTGAAGGTAAATCTGCCGGTGAATATATGAAGGGGATGACTTCTTTCATTCGCCGCGAACCAATTGGTATCTGCGCGCAAGTAACACCATGGAATTACCCAATGATGATGGCAACTTGGAAGTGGGCACCTGCTATCGCTGCGGGAAATACAGTTGTTTTAAAGCCAAGTGACACAACACCAGCATCGACTCTCTTTATGGCTGAGGTCATGTCTGAATTCTTACCGGATGGCGTCTTTAACGTTGTTACAGGAGATCGTGATTCAGGACGTTTGGTTGTTGAGCACAAGATTCCTTCTATGGTCTCAATTACAGGCTCAGTGCGCGCCGGTATTGAGGTAGCAAAGTCTGCTGCGTC
>JBAWYW010000128.1:0-2606 GCA_037143395.1 Actinomycetes bacterium
CAACTGGCTGATGGGTTGGGCCATCTTCACCCAAACCGATCGAGTCATGCGTCCAAACAAAGGTCGCTGGAATGTTCATAAGTGCTGCAAGCCGCACAGCCCCGCGCATATAGTCACTAAAGACCAGGAATGTTCCACCAAATGGCTTCGTTAGTCCGTGGAGGGCAATTCCATTAAGTATTCCGCCCATCGCATGCTCGCGGATACCGAAGTGAATAAGGCGCCCGTATGGATCGACATTTTTCATATCGCTATGTGCGGGTAAAAACGATTTTGTTCCTTCAATGGTCGTGTTGTTACTGCCAGCAAGGTCGGCAGATCCACCCCAAAATTCAGGAAGTACTGTTGCAATTGCATTAATCACTTTCCCTGATGCGGCGCGAGTAGCAACATCTTTACCAGATGGAAACTCAGGAAGAGCCTTCTCCCATCCTGTTGGAAGTTCATGTGAGCGCAGGCGCTTGAGAAGCGCAGCTCCCTCCGGATTATCTGTCTGCCATTGCTTAAAGCTTGCATCCCACTCGGCATGCGCCACTTTTCCACGAGCAACAACTTCGCGTGCGTGCGCGAGTATTTGATCAGGGACTATGAAGCTTTCATTTGGGTCAAGTCCAAGAAGAGTCTTGGTTGCCGCAATTTCCTCAGCGCCAAGGGCTGATCCGTGGGCTTCTGCCGTTCCTTTTGCGTGCGGGGCTGGCCACGCAATGGTGCTGTGCATACGAATGAGAGTAGGAGCATCATTTGTTTGCTCCGCTGTGATCATGGCCGCTTCTAGCTTTTCGCGATCGACATTTCCATCCGCAAGCGCGGCGACTTCAATAACCTTCCAACCGTATGCGCGGTATCTAGCTGAGACATCTTCAGTGAATGCGACATGGGTGTCACCCTCGATAGAAATTCGGTTATCGTCGTAAATCATTTTTAGATTACCCAGTGATTGAGTGCCAGCAAGTGATGAAGCTTCACCGCTTACGCCCTCTTGGAGATCACCGTCTGAACAAATAACCCAAACATTATGGTCAAAAAGTGTTGTTTTTGACTCTGGGTCTAAGAGACCTTTTTCAAAACGTTGCGCCATCGCCATACCTACTGCGATTGATACACCAGCACCTAGTGGGCCAGTAGTTGTTTCGACACCAACGGTGTGGCCAAATTCTGGGTGGCCTGGAGTCAAAGAGTTATGTGTTCGGAATGCTTTGAGGTCATCAAGTGAGAGTCCATAGCCAGATAGGAAAAGTTGAATAGAGAGCGTTAACGAGGAGTGACCGCATGAAAGCACGAAACGATCGCGACCTAGCCATTGGGCATCAGATGGATCATGACGTAAGAAACGTTGAAAGAGCGTATAGGCGACAGGCGCAAGAGACATTGCCGTTCCTGGGTGGCCATGACCCGCTTTTTGTACTGCGTCCATTGCCAGCGCGCGGCTAATAACAACTGCTTGGTCATCTTGGGCGTTCCACTGTGTGCGATTCATATCCATCTTTCTGTTCGTTGTCTTCCTACATACACGACTATTTAGTTATACGTTTCTTCGATGAAGCGGTCAAAACATCAGCCGAAAAACCAACGTTCCAGATTCCAAGCCAGACCAGAGTCGAACCGAGAAGGTGGGCGGCTACTAGAGCTTCAGGCAATTTGGTGAAATATTGAATATATCCAATTGCTCCTTGCCCTAAGCATATAAAGATGAAGACCAAAACCTTACGACCGACATAGCTGCGGTTATCTGCTGACTCTGCTGTGCGAATGATGAGATAAAGGCCAAAGGTAAGCGCTATGAGTGCGATCACGGAGTCAGCATGTAGCCAAGAAATCTCACGCGGGCTGATGTGATATCGCTTTGCTTGGATATCTCCAGCATGAGGTCCACTACCTGTCACGACCGTTCCCAAGGTAATTACAAATGCTGCCAAAAGCAGAAGCCCACGAATCATGTTGCGAGTTGTAGAGAGAACTTGGACGCGCTTTACCGCGAGCATCCTCTGACGCAGAGATAGGGCACCGGCGATCACAACAATCGAGAGTAAGAAATGAGCGGAAACTGCGAAAGGATTCAACTTGGTAAGAACAGTTATTCCGCCGAGGATTATCTGAGCAACAATGCCTGCAAGTTGCAATAGTGCTAGCGAGCGAATTTGGGGCCAGTCTGAGCGTGCGCGGCCTTTTCTAAAAGCAACGATGAGACTTGCAATAATCGCGATGAAAAGCGCCACGGTCAGTAGGCGGTTCCCAAATTCAATCCAGGAATGGAGCGTTCCCTGCGCTTGGTGAGGAACTGGAGCGATCGAGCCGGAGACACAATCTGGCCAGGTGGGGCATCCCAAACCCGAACCTGTAAGTCGAACGGCTCCACCGGTAACGACGATAATTGATTGAAGCGCTACCAAGAGGGTCAGGATGAGGCTCACAGCCTTAGCCTAGGGTCTAGGAGTGGCGAAAAATGCCGAATTACGCAACACTTCTGTTGTGAAAAAGACCGAGGACAAGACCAGGGATTTAGTGGCTCGCACCATCCTTGAAAATGGACCTCTAACCGCCGCAGATTTAGCACAGAAGCTGGGATTAACTCCGGCTGGAATCAGACGCCACTTAGATGCACTTGT
>JBAWYW010000129.1:0-2548 GCA_037143395.1 Actinomycetes bacterium
CTCTCGTCATTGACCGCGATTGGGTCAATCAGATGCAGACCACCTTCTCTGCGAAAAATCTGAATTAAATAGGCTCTTTGGCTATAGCGATAACCAGATGCTCGCTCGGCATCAATAGCAATTGGGCCAAATCCTGCTGCGAGATCTTGCAGGCACGCAAGGAAGCCCGCGCGGTCAATGATTAATTCTGGAAGCCCAGCACGAGGATGAAGAAGCGGCTCTGCCATAAAAAAATTTCTACTTCGCTGAAGACGATGATTTAGGAAGTTGCGCTATTCCTTCAGGCAACGGTTCAAGTCCAGCTGTGTTAGCGAGTAGATCTAGCCATGCACGGATGTGATTAGGAATGTTATTTCCATCTATAGGCGTCCATGATGCACGCACTTCTAATTCCGAATCATCCTCGCGTTCATCCAAGGATCCAAAGGAGGTACTAGATACCCGAGTAACAGTTCCGCTGGGCTCTGTGTAGGCACAGTCATACTTTGCTAGAGCTTCAATGAGCCAAGTCCAACCGATATTTGAAACCATGGGATCAGTCGCCATCTCTTCATCGACAGCTGCCCGAACGAAAGTAACGCAGCGGAAGTTTCCAAGCCATCCTTCTTGTCCCGCAGGGTCGTGAAGTAGAACAAAACGCGCAGTAGCTGCGTCTTCTAGGACATCAGCAGTGAGGGCAAATGCATGCGGAGCAAGTTTTGAAGGCGCTGGAACTTCTTCTAATAAAATTTCAGAACGCGGAATGATGGCGCGAATTTGGGCAACAATCTCATCAAATGTGATCTCTTTGCTCATTGTCTAAGTGTAAATAGAGATCTGTGTATTACTCCGTAGGCGCGGGTATGTAGGTAATAAATGCTCCACCCTCGACCTCTTCACGCTTGATTTGGCTATAGCCAGCGGTGAAATCCTTCAACGAGATCTGGCTTTCGCCTCCAGAAGTATGAGAAATACAAATATGTAATTCATCGACCAATTGTGCTTCAAGTGCAGGGCGAAGCAATGAAGGCCCCGCTTCAATCAAAATGTTTGCGTAATACTTTTTAGCATCGTTTATGGCATCAACAATGTTTTTATTCCAGAGAATTACCTGGGTATTTGCGATTAATTCTTTGGGTAATTGATCCGCATGAGATAAGACAATCAGGGGAACTGGAGTAGTTGAATATGGTTCATTGCGGGCGCTATTGCCGCCTATAACAATCACATCAGATTCTTTTCGTAGGGCATGAAAGCGCAAACGATCTTGTGGAAAGCTCAGTCCAGCAGAGCGATGATTGAGTGTTGTGGAGCCATCTAAGCCAATAATTAAGTTAGCCAACACGCGTGAATTCACGTAGGTAGCGTATCTGACTTAGATTTCATGGCCGATATTGATTATCCTTCACCTGTGAAGAGCATTCGTATTGGTGGCATTTCCGCTACCTCTCTATCAATAGCCCTTCTGGCAAGTTTGTTGGTAGGAGTACAAGCCCCATCATCACAGGCTGAAGACTTGGCATCGATTAAGGCCAAAGTGCAGTACCTGCAGCAAGTTGCGGCAAGTGCAGGTGAACAAGCACAACAAGCTCAAGTTCAATTCCAACAACTCTCACGCAAACTAGCTTCGGTGCAAGCACAGGCTGCAAGCCAACAAACTGCTGTAAACGCTCTCCAAGGTTCTCTAGGCACAATTGCAGCTGATCTTTATAAGCAGGGCGGCTTTAGCCAAAGTATGCAATTACTCTTTTCATCTAACCCAACACTTTTTCTTGCTGCCGCAGGATCACTTGATTCCCTGAGCAAGGGCAAAGCAATTGCGCTACGTAAATATTCAGCCGCAAAGCAATCACTCACAGCAACTACTTTCACCGTGGGCGACAAAATTACTTTAGCTAAGGCCGCGCAGGCACGTTTTGTAGCGAAGCAGAAAGCAGCGCAAGATCAACTTGCTAAGGCTGAGGCTATTTTGGCAAAACTTACGAAAGAAGAGAGAGCCCGAGTGGAGGCGCTCATTAATGGGCAGGAAGATGCTGATCAACTTGCATCCCTTGCTGACATTAAGAATGCAAAATTTGGAACGGGCATAGGAAGCGTTGCCCTGAAGTTTGCTATCAAACAATTAGGCGATCGATATGTCTTTGGCGCCGCAGGGCCTACATGGTGGGACTGCTCAGGGCTAACGATGCGGGCATTTCAGAGCGCGGGAATTTCACTTCCTCACTCTGCTGCTGCGCAAATGAAATATGGAAAATCTATTCCTCGCAATAGGTTGCTGCCCGGCGATCTAGTCTTCTTTGCATTTAGCAGGAGCGGTTATGTGGACCATGTCGGAATTTTCCTTGGCGGAAATCAAATGGTGAACGCGCCCCATCCTGGTGCGCGAGTGAAAGTTGAATCATTTGGAGCAAATTTTGGATCTCTTCGCTTCGCAGGAGCTCGCCGTTTTTAACAAGCGTCAAGTATTACTTGTGACCAATGATCTTGGTCCACGCGCCGGCGGTATCGAAACTTTCATTTTAGGTTTGATTGATCAACTCAACGGCGCGCAACTTCTCATCTACACATC
>JBAWYW010000130.1:0-2546 GCA_037143395.1 Actinomycetes bacterium
TATCGCGATTACAAAGCTACAGACTTTGGTGTTGCTGAACTTTCATGGCTCTGGTCAATGAACCGTGGAATTATTACCCCTCCAGGACTTGATGAGCAGTGGTTGATTAGTTTGGCTCATACTCAAAAAGAGATCGATCTTTTAGTTGAAGATTTTGCAGGTCTTGCTAAGGCAATTCGCGCTTAATTCAATTATTCAAGGGCGATGAGGTCGAAATACTCATCGTTCCAAAGGTCTTCATCTCCATCTGGAAGTAGCAATACTCGCTCTGGCTTAAGTGCTCTCACTGCGCCGTCATCGTGGGTAACCATTACTACTGCGCCTTGATATTCAGCAAGTGCTGCCAAAATTTCATCTCTAGATGCGGGATCTAAGTTATTTGTTGGCTCATCTAGAAGCAGTAAATTGGCTGCGCCAACGACGAGTGTGGCAAGTGCTAAACGAGTTCGCTCTCCGCCGCTTAGAACCTTCACCGGCTTTTGCACATCATCTCCGCTAAACAAGAACGAACCGAGTACTTGGCGAGCTTGTGGTTCTCCCACTTTCTCACCCGAAGACATCATGTTTTCAAGAACTGTTCTCTCAAAATCGAGCATCTCATGTTCCTGGGCGTAGTAGCCAATCTTGAGGCCATGACCTGGCTCAATTGCTCCTGTGTCAGATTCAAGAACACCTGCGAGCATCTTAAGAAGCGTCGTCTTGCCCGCACCATTTAGTCCAAGAATGACAACGCGTGAAGAGCGGTCCACTGCAAGATCAACGTCCGTGAAGATTTCAAGTGATCCATAAGATTTTGAAAGACCGTGGGCCATAAGTGGCGTCTTGCCACATGGGGCAGGAGTCGGGAATCGAAGCTTTGCTACTTTGTCAGATTTGCGAACATCTTCAAGTCCGGCAAGGAGCGCATCAGCGCGGCGCAACATTCCTTGAGCAGCAACAGCCTTTGAAGCTTTAGCGCGCATCTTCTCACCTTGCTTAGCGAGGATTGCTGCCTTCTTCTCTGCGTTGGCTCTCTCCTTTTTGCGTCGATGTTCATCATCTTCACGTTGCTGGAGATACTTTTTCCAGCCCATGTTATAGACATCAATAACATTTCGATTTCCGTCAATATAAAAGACTTTATTAACAACAGTTTCAATCAAGTTAACATCGTGGGAGATAATGACAAGGCCGCCGCTATATTTACCAAGATATTCACGGAGCCAGTTAATAGATTCGGCGTCCAAGTGGTTTGTGGGTTCATCTAAGAGCAAGGTCTCAGCGCCACTAAAGAGAAGTCGAGCTAATTCAACACGGCGCCTTTGACCGCCTGAAAGCCCTTGAAGAGTATCTTCAAACAAACGCTCTGGAAGGCCTAGGTTGGTAGCGATTGATTCTGCTTCTGATTGAGCGCTATATCCACCAGCAACATCAAATTCTTGGTTGATGCGCGAGTACTTATCCATCGCATCTTCCAGTTCTTCAGGAGTTGCAGTTGCCATCGCATCTTCTGCTTTGCGCATGCGAGTTACGATCTGATCTAGTCCTCTGGCAGAGAGAATGCGATTGATAACGCTGACATCTTGATCACCAGTTCGCGGATCTTGGGGGAGATAACCAATAGTTCCTGTGCGCAGAACTTGTCCGCCTGCAGGCATACCTTCACCTGCTAGAACTTTTGCAAGGGTTGATTTACCAGCGCCGTTTCTGCCTACAAAACCGATGCGGTCGCCATGATTGATGCGTACTGTCACATCTTTTACGAGTAGACGGGCCCCAGCACGTAGTTCAACACTCTGGGTAGCAATCACTAACTGATCTTACTGGAGATTGATGCGACTACTTTCGCAGGAGATAAAAGACAAAAGCTCCTAATTTCTTAGGAGCTTTTGTGGACGGATGAACCGCAGTTAAGGCTTAGATGTCGTAATACAGCTCGAACTCTGCTGGATGCGGACGAAGGCGAACATAATCAACTTCTGCTGTGCGCTTGTAGTTGATCCATGTTTCGATGAGATCTGGTGTGAATACGCCACCCTTTGTGAGGAAGTCATGATTGCTCTCAAGAGCATCAAGAACCTCAGGAAGTGAACCAGGAACTTGTGGGATGGCTGCAGCTTCTGCGCCTTCCAACTCGTATAGATCAACATCGACTGGAGCCATTGGCTCAATCTTGTTTTGAATTCCATCGATACCAGCCATAAGCATTGCTGCGAATGCTAGATATGGATTTGATGATGGATCTGGGCAACGGAACTCAATGCGCTTTGCCTTTGGATTCTTACCTGTGATTGGAATACGAATACATGCAGAGCGGTTACGCGCTGAGTAGACGAGGTTTACAGGTGCTTCATATCCTGGAACCAAACGGTGATATGAGTTCACTGTTGGGTTGGTGAAAGCAAGAAGAGATGGAGCATGCTTCAAGAGTCCGCCGATATACCAACGGGCCATATCTGAAAGATCGCCATATGTGCCATCTGTGAAGAACAGTGGCTTGCCATCTTTCCAAAGTGATTGGTGAACGTGCATACCTGAACCATTATCACCAAAGAGTGGCTTTGGCA
>JBAWYW010000131.1:0-2538 GCA_037143395.1 Actinomycetes bacterium
TTCGCCCAGAGGCCAAGTGAGCGAAGGGTAAAGCGATCTGAAATCTCTAAGCGATCTGGGTTTAGCTCTTCGACTAGTGCGCGTAGCGCCTTATTGTTTTTAATAATTCGATAAGAACCGCTGCCAGGCAAGATAAAACTTGGCAGTGAGATCTTGCGGCCATATGGGGTGCTCTCTGATGCAAATTCTGTTCCTGGAACTATATAAATGAAGTCATGGCCATACCTGAGGTAGCCGCGGCCTAATTCGTGCAGCGTTGTCTTTATGCCACCTGAGTTTGGACCATAGAAATTTGCGACGTGAACGATCCTCATGCAACCTGCTCATTTTTAATAAGAGTAAGTGGCGACTTCAGAACCGCTTCATAGTGAGTAATCAGTTGGCTGTTGACCTTGGCCCAGGTTCTCTCCACAACTGAGCTGCGCGCCATCACCTGCATCTCTTCATGATCATCACGGCTCATGAAGTCCTGCACAGCGCCTTTCAGCGCCTGTGAATCAGATGTATTGATGATGTAGCCGGTGACATTTTGTGTCACAAGATCTGCTGGCCCACCTGTTGTTGGAACAATGCATGGTGTACCTGATGAGAGCGCCTCTTGAACTGCTTGGCAGAATGTTTCGTTTGGACCGGGATGAATAAAGAGATCAAAGCTGGCATAAGCAGCAGCAAGATCTTCTCCAGATTTAAATCCTGTAAAAATCGTATCTGGAAGCTCGCGTTGTAATTTTTCACGAATAGGTCCATCACCCACGATCACTAACTGCACGTTCGGATCCTTATCGAGCACTGCTAAATCGGTAATGCGCTTTTCGTTAGCAAGCCTGCCCACATACCCCACAATCAACTTTCCTTGCGCCGACCATGAATGACGAAGAGTATTACTGCGCTTATCTGGGTTAAAGAGGGTTGTGTTTACACCGCGCCTCCAGAGGTGCACGTTTGGAACACCAAACTTCAATAGATCTCTGCACGCGGCAGTTGAAGGAGCGAGAGTTCTATCGGTACTTGAGTGAATCTTTCCCACGATCTTTTGGAGAGAAGAATGCGCCATATTTAGGCCGTAGTGGCGAGCAAACCCAGCAATATCTGTTTGGTAGATAGACAGAGTCGGAATGCTCAGACGCTTTGCTATACGAGCCGAGTATGCGCCAAGTGCAAAAGGGGATGCTAAGTGCATAACATCTGGAGCAAAGCCATCAAGTAAATATTCAAGTTTGCGAGAGGGAACTGCGATCGGCATGCCGATCTTCATGAGTGAGTTCAGCGGAAGAGCAGGCACACGCTTGACTCTTGCTCCGCAATATTCTTTTGGTCCGCCAATACTTTCAGGGGCAATCACAAGTGCTTCATGTCCAAGGCTTGAAAGATGTTCAACGACGCGAAGAACTGAGTTTGTGACGCCGTTTACTTGTGGCAAGAAACTCTCAGTAACAATTGCTACTTTCATTTCTCGCCTCCAGTCCTAGGCTTCTAGGTGATCTGCAGAGAATTTGTGGCGGCTAACGCTGTTACTTACAACAAGCCAAATGAGCGCTGGAACTAGGTCGATACTTCTTTTAGCAAACCACTTTGCTCCGTTAGTGAGTAGCCAGAAAATTTGATCCTTCTTGGTGTCGCCTTCGATTCCTACAGGAAGCTTCTTGCGTGAGCGGCGTGGAAGAAACAATGATCGACGTACTAAATCTGAGATCTCTTGATGTCCCTTAGCTGATGGGTGCATGCGGTCGATATGCCACATGGATCGATCAGATGCCATTGAGTGATTCCATGTGGAGACAAATGCAGCGCCCTGAGCCTGGGCAACTTGCTCAATGATTGCGTTCACAAGTTTGACTCGAGTATGCAGAATTTTCTTCAGTGACATTGGCCCTGGAGCAGTCTGTATGGGATCTGGAATTCCAAGGAAGACCGGCACTGCATCTACCTGATTGAACTGAGTGATGATTGATTCAACAGCAGCTCTGATCTCTGCAGGAGAGAAATCTCCGCGGAGAACATCATTTGTTCCAACGCAGATGAGCGCAAGATCAGGGCGCATAGAAATTGCCCCGCCCAGTTGCTTCTTCACAACGCTACGAAAGCGAGCACCATTTTTACCGAGGTTTACAAAGCGCCCTGCTTTAAGGTCATGGGCAAAGCGGCCAGTCCATCCAGCACCAACTGAATGTGATTGATCATCAAAGTCTCCAACTCCAAATACAGAGCTGTCACCGATTGCAACAATGCGCATTTTGCCAATATGGCGAAGACGTAGAATTCGCTGCTCAAGAGAGAGATGAGCAACGCTGGGGATGACTACCTCTAATTGACTCATATTAAAATTGTGAGCCATCGATACCCCGAAAACGGGGCCCGATACATGAATGTCAACTAAACAGTTATTCATACTCTGTTAACCATTACCTGCCGTGCAAAAAGCTCTCTTCTGTCACACTTTTATTCCGTGAGGACACAAGCGGCATTCTTCGACCTTGATAACACACTCATCGATGGCTCATCTGTCTACTACTTCATCAAAGGCATGATCAAGCATGG
>JBAWYW010000132.1:0-2534 GCA_037143395.1 Actinomycetes bacterium
CAGATCTGGAGGGCGATCGTGGCCCACAACCCGGAGATGCCAGAGCGCCTGCGCTAGATCCTGGCGTGTCGGAGCCTCAATATGGCTCTTCGAACAGATGTTCGGTAAACTAGTTATGCCCAACCAGAGCGGTTCCACAGTTCCGCGTCAGTTCATCTGCCGCCGTCAGTGGTATTCCGTACCTTCTGGACCGTACTGAACTCATCTGAGTTATGAAATGAAAGGTAGTAAAAAATATGGCTTCAGAAAAAGCTGATAAAGCTTCTGAAAAACAGTCATTAGATCGCGACAAAGCCCTAGATACAGCCCTAGCCCAGATCGAGCGTCAGTTCGGAAAGGGATCAGTTATGAAGATGGGCGATCGTGGCCCACAAGTAATGGAGATTATTCCAACTGGTTCTATCGCACTCGATATCGCACTTGGTATCGGTGGATTGCCACGAGGCCGAATCGTTGAAATTTATGGACCTGAATCTTCAGGTAAAACAACAGTTGCTCTCCACGCAATTGCAAATGCTCAAAAGAATGGTGGCATCGCCGCATTCATCGATGCTGAGCACGCACTTGATCCAGAGTATGCAAGAAAGCTTGGCGTTGATATCGATGCTCTTCTTGTTTCACAGCCAGATACCGGTGAGCAAGCACTTGAGATCATGGATATGTTGATTCGCTCAGGCGCTCTGGACATCATCGTTGTTGACTCAGTTGCAGCACTTGTTCCAAGGGCTGAAATTGAAGGAGAAATGGGAGATTCTCATATGGGCTTGCAAGCTCGTTTGATGTCTCAAGCTCTTCGTAAAATTACAGGTGCACTTCACCAATCAAATACAACAGCAATCTTTATTAACCAGCTTCGCGAGAAGATCGGTGTCTTCTTTGGAACACCAGAGACAACAACCGGTGGTAAGGCGCTCAAGTTCTATGCATCCATCCGCATGGATGTGCGCAGAATTGAAACCCTTAAAGATGGACAAGATGCGGTTGGAAACCGTACTCGCGTCAAAGTCGTGAAGAACAAGATGGCTCCACCATTCAAGCAAGCAGAATTCGACATTATTTACGGCACGGGAATTTCACGCGAAGGTTCACTCATTGACCTTGGCGTTGAGGTAGGCGTCGTAAAGAAGTCAGGTGCTTGGTATACCTATGAAGGTGACCAACTTGGCCAAGGTAAAGAGAACTCACGTTCGTTCTTGATCGATAATCCTGATCTTGCAAATGAGATCGAGACAAAGATCCGCGAGCACTATGTTCCAGTAGCAATTGATCCTGAGCTTGTAGCAGCGATTGATGAAGCAACTGCCGAGGTTGATTTCTAAATCTTGAAAAAGAACCAAGAAGTAGCGGCTGATCCCTACTCTGATGCGATGACCATTGCTCTGTACGCATTGGCCCCCCGCGCAAAGAGTAGGGCTGAGCTGCACGCACATTTAGTAAAACGAGGCTGCGAGAATGAAACCGCAGCCTCTGTTTTAGACAGTTTGGAATTACAAGGGCTTCTCAACGATCTTGAATTCGCAAAGATTTGGACGGAGTCTCGCCAACGGCAGAAGAAACTGAGCAAGCGAACAATTGCTCAGGAGCTGCGCACTAAAGGCGTCTCTCAAGACATCATTGATGAAGTGATTGATGAGGTCGATGAAGATCTTGAATATCAGATGGCTTTTGAATTAGCCGAGCGTAAGTTTCGCTCATGTTCCCACCTTGATTCTGAGGTCGTTTATCGCAGAGTTCACTCTGTTTTGGCCCGTAAAGGCTTCAGCCATTCCATAACCCAGCAGATTATGCGAGAACTTCTCGCTTCCTAAAGTCTTCTAAGATTGGGTAATGACCCAGCGCACCTTCGTCGTAGAGACCTACGGCTGCCAGATGAATGTGCACGATTCAGAGAGAATTACAGGGCTTCTGCTCAATGCTGGTTATGTTCCTGCACTTGAAGAATCACAACCTGATCTCGTTGTCTTTAATACCTGCGCAGTGCGAGAGAATGCTGATAACAAGCTCTATGGAAATCTTTCATTCCTTGCCCCGCTAAAAAAATCCCATCCAGGTTTTCAGATTGCCGTGGGCGGATGCATGGCTCAAAAGGATCAAGATTCAATTATCAAAAGAGCACCATATGTTGACGTTGTGTTTGGTACACATAACCTTGGTTCACTTCCTGCCCTCTTAGAGCGTGCTCGCATTGAAGAAGAGTCACAGGTTGAGATCAAAGAATCACTCGAACATTTTCCCTCCACTTTGCCTGTGCGCAGACATTCAGCATTTAGTGCCTGGGTTTCAGTCTCAGTGGGATGTAATAACACCTGCACATTTTGCATTGTTCCTTCTCTTCGAGGAATTGAGAAAGATCGCCCAGCAGATGAGATATTAAATGAAGTACGAGCGGTAGCTGCTCAAGGAGTTGTTGAAGTTACTTTGCTTGGGCAGAACGTCAATGCTTATGGAGTTGATTTTGGTGACAGGGGCGCATTTGCCAAGTTACTCAAAGAATGTGGAAAGGTAGATGGCTTAGAGCGTATTCGCTTCATGTC
>JBAWYW010000133.1:0-2531 GCA_037143395.1 Actinomycetes bacterium
GAGTTCTGCCAAGCCCTTGAAAGATGAGAGCGTGAACCAAATAACTGGTGCTAAAACTACCAAGGTCATCACAATTAATAGAGCAGTAGGTAGGATCCTCGCAGTCTATGGAGTTAGTCGACCCGACGCCGAAGTCCAATTATTTTTTGAATTTGCATCAAAGATGCGAAGTAGCTTCATACTGCGTTCCGCCTTCTTCCTGCGATGAAATTCATCGCTGTAAAGGCGAAAATGACTAAGAAGAGGATAACCCCGGCGGCGCTACCCAGTCCGTAACGGATCGGCACGCCGAATGCTCGCTCGTAAATATATTGAACGATCAAGGTTGTCGCTCCAAGCGGACCGCCGCCTGTCAGCGTGTAGATAAAGTCGAAGGATTGGAAACCATGAATGGTGGCGAGGATGACTATCACCAGAGTAGTTGGCTTCAAGAGTGGCAAGATAATTTGTCTAATGGTTTGCATGCGCGAAGCGCCATCGATTGAGGCTGCCTCAAGAACACTGCGATCGATTCCTTGAAGTCCGGCAAGAAGAATAATCGAGTAGAAACCTACGTGGACCCAAAGTCCGACAAAGACCACTGTGACCATGCCGAGATTGGTATCCACTAACCAGCCCGGGGAGCCACCGCCAAGCATCTTTATAGCCGCGTTGAGCGGCCCATGTTTGCGATCAACGATATCGCTCCAGATGAGTCCAACAACGACTGGTGAGAGCATGACTGGCATAAAGAGAATTGCCCTAAAGAAACTCTTCGCAAACTTCTGCTCATTGACCACTAAAGCGAGAGCTATTGAGATCGTAATCGCCAGCAGTACATAGAAGAAGACATAGGTGATTGTGTTCCGAGCGACCTGAGAGATCGTTGGATCATGGAGAATCTCTTTAAAATTGGCATTTCCTACATATTTAAAATGAACGCCGTCGTTACTGTCAAAGAATGAAATCCAGAAGCCGCGGATCGCTGGCCAAATAATAAAGGTTAAGAAGATTGCAAGATTTGGTGCAACAAAGAGATATGGAACAAGCCGTCGGGACCAGCTTATGCTGGATCCACGACGGCCTGCCTTTTTAATTAACACAGAAAACCTCGAAAGATATCTCTTCTCTCGATTATTTCTTCAACGTCGCGAGCTGCGTATCGATAAAGCTGATCTGCGTCGCGATAGCTTGATCTGCCGTGATCTTCTTTGTCATGACGAGTGTCATCAAATCACGGAGATTGTTATAGATATTGCCAGTCAAAGTTGGTACTGACTGGATTCCATAAGCAGCTGATGGAGTAGCTGCAGCATCTGCAAGGTAATTGTTCATATCTGCTTGGCGTGAAGAGTATGTGATTCCCTTAGCAACAAGGTCATTGCGAGTAGGGAGCCAGAAAGCGGCCTTGTCCATACGCTCCATTTGAGCAGGTTGTGCCAACCAGTTTGTGAAGTAAGCAGCTAGGTCAGCGTTCTTGCTTGCCTTAAAGGCCATCAAGAACTTACCTCCTGGCCATCCTCCGCCATTGAGCTCCTTTGGATTTGGAACAACAGCAAAGTTGAACTTTGCGCTGGCATTGATGGTTGCAAGGTTGAAGTTACCTGAGAAGAAGACTGGAACTGCACCTGCGATAAATACGTTTACAGGTGAGGAATATTTTGTTCCAGTACCAACCCACAAATCACGTGGTGCAAGATCAGCAGCATAGAGATCTGTGATCAACTTGAGCGCCTTCGCTGCACGGTGTTGTGATGTTGGAAGTACATTCTTCTGATTCTTATCCACCATAAATGCACCGAACTGGCTCATGACAGTTGAGAAACGGTGACCTGACTTATCCATTGCGAATGCATAGTCAGTACCGCCAGCAGCCTGTGCCTTCTTTGCATCTGCAATCAGAGTCGCCCAGTTCCATGATGTTGGAACTGCAATTCCGGCCTTCTTAAATAGATCAACGTTGATAATTGGACCGTTGACTGAAAGGTCGTATGGGAGGCCGATGAGGTGAGAAGTTTTTGGATCCTGGACCTGGAGGGTTGAACCCTTGAGGAACTCAGACTTATATGTGCGGCCAAAGTATGTCTCGAGATCGAGAGCAACATTCTGGTAGAGGCCTGGGTTATTCAGACGAGCTACATCCGGAGTGTTTCCAGCGGCGATGCGGGCCTGAAGTTGTTGATCAAGAGTTGTGTAAGGGACGTCATCAAGCTTGACAGTTGCACCAGTGAGATTCTGGAAGTCCGTAATCATCGCATTGGTTGTATCAAGTTCTGCTTGGCTATCGTGGTAGAAGTAGTAAGTGATTGTCTTACCCTTCCACGCAGCCAACTGAGCAGCTGTTGGTTTTAGAGTTGACGTATCTGCGTGCGCAGATGGAAGACCTGTTGCAACAAGGCCTGCCACGAGCACGAGAGATGATGAAATTGCCAACTTAGAACGAAGCGATTTAATCTTCATTGATTATTGGTACCTCTCTTATTTGGTAGCTTTCAATCCGAGTATTGAAAGCCAGTGGGCCAATTTAATGAGAAATTTAAGGGCTTGGCAAG
>JBAWYW010000134.1:0-2518 GCA_037143395.1 Actinomycetes bacterium
GTCTTTGTCCAAGGAATGTAAAGAAGCATCCGGCTTATAGGGCGACTCTTCTTTTCTTTTAATGGATAAGGTCAAGCCATGAGTAAGAAACCCACCGTACTTTTCGTCTGTGTGCATAACGCAGGTCGATCCCAAATGGCTGCTGGATTTATGCGCGAGATTGCGGGGGATCGAGTGGAAGTACTCTCTGCGGGCTCTGCTCCAAAAGACTCCATTAACCCAGTTGCAATTGAAGCCATGGCGGAAGTAGGAATTGATATTGCCAATCAACAGCCGAAGGTCCTTACTAATGAGGCTGTGTTGGAATCTGACGCCGTTATAACAATGGGTTGCGGAGATGCATGCCCGCTCTACCCAGGCAAGCGTTACGAAGATTGGGTATTAGAAGATCCAGCGGGGCAGGATTTAGATTTTGTTCGCAAAGTGAGAGACGAAATAAAAGTTAAAGTTCAGACTCTTTTGACTGAACTTATCTCTAATTAAAGGAAGCGATAATCGCACCTGCAATGGTGAGATTAATCGCATCATTGGCGGTCTCAATAATCCAAACTTTGAAATTCTCGCCAGCAAATAGGCGATGGCTTAATGAGGCAAACATTCCAATTCCAACCCCAAGTACAAGTCCGACACCAGCACCTCGCAGCGCATCCATCTGAGCTCCACCTTTGTGAAGGGAAGTAATGATTACGCCCAGAGTAAGTGTTTGGGCAATAATTCCTAAGAAGGTTCCTCCGAACATGACTGCCGGCTTATTTTGCTGAAGAGTCAATTGACCAGATTGCACGCCACGAGCTCTCATCCAGATTGGGTAGAAAGTTTTTGGTCCAAACCAGATTCCACCACTGATGAATGAAATAACGATTGCAATGAGTACACCAAGAAAATTTAGGCCTGAAAATGTCATGGATAAATTGTACAAAATATGTGCCTAAGTGGAAGCATCTCCTTTGATTTTCTTGCTATTTCTTCCACGAGTATTGGCGCTCTACTTTGGCAACAAAGACCTCATAATCTTCATAGAAATCTGTTCGTCCTAGCTTTTGAGCCTCAAGGTGCTCGGGCAAGTCTCTCCAAAGCTTGACGCTTTCTTCAGTTTCAAAGTAGGCAACGGTTACGCCCTTTCGCGTCACTGGGTCTCGGTGACTGTGAAAATCAATAAAGCCAGGGATCTGCCGAACCAATTTTTCTGTAATTTCCGACCACTGGTCATAGAGCTCATTGGAATCTGGAGTGCGAGTAGATTTAAAGACGACTGCGTACATACCTCTAGTTTAATTACATTTTTTCTATTTATACTTTATTCGTGAAACGGCTTCCACCCAGCGTGGCAAAGTATTACAAAAGCGCCCCAGAGCCTCAGCGCAGCACCTTACTTGAGATGCGGGAGAGGATCTTGAAAGAGATTCCCGGCGCAACTGAAGTAATAAAGTATGCGATGCCGACATTTGTGCTTGATGGCGTTCCTATCGCAGGGTTGATGGCACACAAAAATCATGTGGGGTATTACCCCTATAGCGGATCGGTTATTTCAAAGTTTCCCGAGATTTCAGAAAAATATAAGACAACCAAAGGCGCCCTTCAGATGCCAATTGATAAGCCGCTATTAGTCGGAGAGATTCGAAAGTTAATTAAAGCCAAAATGGCGCTTTAGCTCATATCTCGTTACCTTTAATTCATGCCAACGATTAGCCATATGCTCTGGTTTGATGGACAAGCCGAGGAAGCAGCAAATCTCTACACATCAATCTTTGAAGGCAGCAAAATTCATCATGTAGCTAAAGGCCCAGATGGAAAAGCTTTCACCGTCAGCTTTGAAATATTAGGCGAGAACTACATTGCTCTTAATGGTGGCCCGCAATTTAAATTTACTGAAGCATTTTCAGTTTTTGTCACTGTTGATGGGCAAGAAGAAGTTGATAAGTACTGGGATTCCTTCATACGCGCAGGTGGCGAAGAGGGGCGATGTGGTTGGCTCAAAGACAGTTACGGGCTTTCCTGGCAGATTGTTCCTAAGCAGTTAGGTGAAGCTATGGGAGATCCAGATCCAGCCAAAGCTTCACATGCAATGGGAGCAATGATGCAGATGTCAAAAATTATTGTGAAAGACCTATATATTTAAAAGCTAGCCTTTAATTATCAGATCCAAATACCAGGGCTCTTTCCCGTTTGATGCGTGTAACTCCGCCCTAAAGTACCTAGAAGCAATTTCCTTGACTTCTTTTGGTGTTTTAATCTTTTTGCTTTGAAGAAGTATCCGGGTGAATTCACCACGGTATTTCTTTGACATGTGGGTGATGACAGAACGCTTGCCCTTCTTCTCTTGGAAGATTCTCACAGCAACTGTTTTAGATGCTTCAGGGGTCCAAACCCCCGCATAAGTAGAGGATCTGCAATCGATGACAAGGTCAGCATTCAAACTTTCAAGTGCATGGCCGACCGACACTTTCCACAAAGTGTTTTTAATCTTCATCTTGTAGGAGGGAATGTGGTCTTGCGGGCGCAGCGCTCCAAATAAAGC
>JBAWYW010000135.1:0-2456 GCA_037143395.1 Actinomycetes bacterium
ACAGCGCTTCAAACTGCAGGTATTGATTACGAATCAGCAGATACTTCGTTTTTGCCTTCCCTGTCTGTTCCATTAGACGCCGAAACAGCAACCAAGGTCTTCGAGCTCATTGATGCGATCGAAGAACTCGATGATGTGCAGAACGTCTTTGGAAACTTTGATGTGTCTGACGAGGTGATGGCTAGCCTTGGCTAATAGGCTATTGCCATGCGCGTTCTAGGGATCGACCCAGGGTTAACCCGCTGTGGGCTGGGCGTCATTGACTCCAGAGGTTCACAAATTCTCACAATGGTTGATGTCGGTGTAATTCGCACGACAGTTGATGCACCACTCGAAATTCGACTCATGGAGTTAGAACGTGAGTTGCAACAGTGGATTACAAAACATAACCCAGATGTCATCGCGGTAGAACGAGTTTTCTCGCAACTCAACGTTCGTACAGCAATGGCAACAGGACAAGCAGCTGGAGTAGCTCTTCTACTTGCTGCCAAAAGTGGAATTCCTGTCGCAATGCACACACCCTCCGAAGTGAAAGCAGCTGTCACCGGCTCTGGTAGAGCAGATAAGAAGCAGGTTGCTCTCATGGTTCAAAAACTCTTGCGACTAGATGAAATTCCAAAGCCTGTAGACAGCACGGATGCATTGGCGCTTGCTATTTGCCACCATTGGCGAGGCGTTGGGGATTCAAAGCTCAAAGACGCTCTTGTAAAAGAGAAGTCCCGATTAAAGAAGCTGGCTAATCGATGATTGCCTCGATATCTGGAATTGTTAAAGCTGTTCGCTTAAACAGCATCGTTGTTGAGGTTGGGGGAGTTGGACTTGTTGTTCATGTCAGCCCGCGCCTTGCAGCAGGTTTCGTAGTTGGGACCATGGCTTCTTTGCACACAAGCATGGCGGTCCGTGAGGATTCCCTCACGCTTTACGGTTTTGAAACGAGTGCGAGCCGAGATCTCTTTGAAGTTTTACAAACAGTAACTGGAATTGGGCCAAAGGTCGCACAATCTGCGCTCTCTGTATACGACGCAGCAGAACTTGTTTCAGCAATTAAGTCTGAGAGCGCGGCTCAACTAGAACGCATCCCTGGCTTGGGTAAAAAAGGTGCACAACGTCTGGTACTTGAACTTAAAGACAAGGTGGGCGAGTTCACTGCGCAAGCACATAGCGGTGTCGGAAATTGGCGCGGACAACTTACCGAGGCCCTACTTGGTCTTGGATTTACTGCAAGAGATACAGAATCTCGCTTGGAACTTGTTGCAGCCGAATTTAAGAATATTAGTGCTGAACCCATTGAGAGTCTTTTGAGATTCGCACTTGCCGCTGGAGGCAGGGGATGAGTGATCAATCTTTAGTAAATACTGGATCTGATGATGAAGAGCGCGCCCAAGAATTAGCTCTTCGCCCTAAATCTTTAAAAGAATTTGTAGGTCAAAGCCGTGTTGCAGGTCAGATTGACTTACTGCTTGCTGCTGCGCGAGCTCGAAAAACTCCAGCAGATCACATACTTCTTTCTGGGCCTCCAGGACTTGGTAAAACTACCTTGGCGATGATTATTGCTACTGAGATGAATGCACCCATTCGCATTACAAGTGGACCTGCTATTCAGCACGCTGGTGATTTAGCAGCCATACTTTCTTCTCTTGTTGACGGAGAGATTCTTTTCTTAGATGAGATTCACCGCATGTCCAGACCAGCAGAAGAGATGCTTTACCTGGCGATGGAAGATTTCAGAGTTGACGTGATCGTTGGCAAAGGCGCAGGGGCGACAGCGATCCCTTTGACCCTTCCTCATTTCACACTGGTTGGTGCGACTACGCGCGCTGGACTTCTGCCAAGTCCATTGCGTGATCGCTTCGGTTTTACAGCTCAGTTAGATTTTTATGAAGATGGCGACCTTGGAACGATTGTTAGGCGAAGCGCAGATTTATTAGGTGTTGAAATTAATCAGGATGCTGTTACTGAAATTGGTTCAAGGTCCCGTGGCACACCACGAGTTGCGAACCGACTGCTTCGCAGGGTTCGCGATTACGCGCAGATTCATGGAAATGGAACGGTGACCTTTGATGCGGCTCAAAGCGCTCTTGCGATGTATGAAGTAGATCAGATTGGTCTTGATCGATTGGATAAGGCACTGCTTGAAACATTGGTAAAGAGATTTAATGGTGGACCGGTTGGGATCACAACCCTTGCGATGGCAATCGGTGAAGAAGCTGAAACTATTGAGAGTTTGGCAGAGCCATTTCTAGTGCGGATGGGCTTATTGGCTAGAACCCCACGTGGTCGAGTCGCAACAGCCGCAGGGTGGACTCATTTGGGGTTAAAGGCCCCACAATCTGCACAAGCAGAACTTGGCATTTTCGACATGCCAGCCCTTGATGCCTAGACTTGCGCCTTATGTCTGCCAATATTTCTAAAACAGTAAAGACCTCTTCCAAGCCGGGTCGCACGATTTCCATTCT
>JBAWYW010000136.1:0-2439 GCA_037143395.1 Actinomycetes bacterium
GCAGGTATGCGTGGACTTGTAGCAAACCCAAAGGGTGAAATTATTCCTCGCCCAATTAAGTCCAACTTCCGTGAAGGTCTTTCAGTACTTGAATACTTCATCTCTACTCACGGTGCCCGTAAGGGTCTTGCAGATACTGCTCTTCGTACAGCTGACTCAGGTTACCTAACCCGTCGTCTCTGCGACGTTGCGCAAGATGTCATCATTCGTGAAGAAGATTGCGGAACTGATCGTGGCTTAACGCTGAAGATCGCTGCAACTAACGCACAAGGTGAACTCGTTCGCGATGATCACGTTGAGACTTCTATGTTTGGCCGCAATGTGGCTGAAGATGTCGTAAGTAATGGCAAGACCATACTTGCTGCTGGAACCGATCTTGGTGACAAGAACATCGACATCCTTGTCGCTGCAGGAGTTGCTGAAGTGAAGGTTCGCTCAGTTCTTACCTGTGATTCAAAGGTTGGACAGTGCGCAATGTGTTACGGCCGTTCAATGGCTGCCGGCAAGCTAGTAGATGTCGGTGAAGCTGTAGGAATTATCGCTGCACAATCAATTGGTGAGCCTGGAACACAGCTCACAATGCGTACCTTCCACACCGGTGGTGTGGCAGGAGATGACATCACTCACGGTCTTCCACGTATTGTCGAACTCTTCGAAGCTCGTACACCTAAGGGTGTTGCGCCAATTGCTGAAACAGCTGGTGTTGTTAGCTTCCTAGAAGATGCAAAGGGCAAGAAGATCATCGTTACGCCAGAAGATGGCAGCGAGCCTGTTGCATACCCAATTACTCGTCGTCAAAAGCTTAAGGTTGAAGATGGCCAGAAGGTCGGAGTCGGACAACAACTCGTTGTTGGCGCTATCGATCCAAAGCAAGTTCTTCGTATCCTTGGACCTCGTCAAACACAAGTACATCTTGTGAATGAAATTCAAGAGGTATATCGCTCACAAGGTGTATCAATCCACGATAAGCACATCGAAATCATTGTTCGCCAAATGCTCAAGCGCATCACAGTGCTTGAACCAGGTGACACCGATCTGCTTCCTGGTGAACTTGTTGAACGTAATCGTTTTGAGAATGAAAACCGCCGCGTTGTGACAACTGGTGGCAAGGCTGCTTCAGGTCGCCCAGAACTTATGGGTATCACCAAGGCATCACTTGCAACAGAGTCATGGTTGTCAGCGGCTTCATTCCAAGAGACAACGAAGATCCTCACAGATGCAGCGCTTTCAGAGAAGAGCGATCCTCTTCTTGGTTTGAAGGAGAACGTCATCATTGGAAAGCTCATCCCTGCTGGAACAGGACTTGCTCGTTATCGCAACGTGCGTGTTGAACCAACAGAAGAAGCAAAGGCAGCTGTTTATGCCGCATATGATGAATACGACTTCACACCATTTGAAGCACAAGGTTCAGGTGAAGCAGTTCGTTTGGATGATCTAGAAGTTCGTTAAATCTATAAGTTAAAAACCCCGCACATAATCTGTGCGGGGTTTTTTATTTACGCTTGAGCGTTATCTCATCTGCAGTAAGACGATGTGCTTGGAAGGCATTTACTGGTGCATCTGTTGCATATCCAATAGCTAACCCACAGAGCAATCTGTAATCTTTTGGAACATCGAATTCTTTTCTGACAACATCATCCCAAATCCCAACAGCGCCTTGGGCGCATGTGCCAAGGCCATGTGCATGAGCTGAAAGCATAAGATTTTCCATCATTAATCCTGCATCAGATGCAGACCAAATTCCTAGACTCTTATGGATATATATAAAAAGCTCAACAGGGGCGCCAAAGAACTCGTAGTTTTTTGCCCATTCAGCATCTCGGGCAGTTCTATCTCCCCGGGCGACACCAAGTACTGCATACAGCTCTTTTCCTACTCGAGCTGCACGTGGTCGCAATTCTTTAACGTATGGCTTACTCATTTTTATATTACTTGTAGGAAGTCCATAACGAGTGAAGGCAAGCTTTACTTTGCCTAAAAAGCCTGCATTTCGTGCTTTAGAAAGCGCTTTCCATCGATTGAGGAATTCTTTACTTATTGTGTCTCTGACATCCCCTGTCGCAACAGCCACTTTAAAGGGACGAGTGTTTGACCAACTTGGTGCGGTGAGGCTGTCATGGAGCAATTGATCGATGAGTTCTTGGGGGACAGGCTTATCCTTTATAAAGTCGCGGGTCGAACGACGTGAGCCGATAAATTCTGAAACCCACTTGGCTTCATCGGGTGAGATTTTCATATATGAATTATTTCCTTTATTTACGACTTGTACTGATAAACAACGATGGCAGCAGCAATAAATTGGAAAATGAATGCAGCGGCAGTGAGGGCATGGAAGAGTTCATGAAACCCAAACCATTTGGTAGAAAAATTTGGACGCTTCATTCCATAAATAATGCTGCCTGCTGAATAACAAAGGCCACCGAGCATCATGAGAATAAA
>JBAWYW010000137.1:0-2395 GCA_037143395.1 Actinomycetes bacterium
CTGATCTACGGAGCCTTTGTGATCTGGGGATTTGTGAACTGGCTTTTGATCGCAAAGCGAGAGAAAGATTTAGAGCCCGCTGCGTAAATTTTGAGAGTCACACCTCTTAAAAAAGTGAATATGTAGATAATCGGTCATTTCATTGTTGGCTGGCAGTATTTATCAACGCGATGATGAAATGACCGCTACATTGAGCCTTATGAAAAGAGCTCAGTAATGTGCACAAAAGTTAAATGCCGCAGGTGCGGCAAAGCAACGTGGAGCGGCTGCGGTCAGCATGTTGATGAAGTAATGCGCGGGGTCCCCAAGTCAGAACAGTGCCAAGGGCATGCCAATGACCCTAAAGCTCCAGGATTCTTCTCTAAATTATTTGGCAAGAAATAAGTATTGAATTGCACAATGAAGCCGGAAATAAGTGGAGGCAAGCACTAGCCCAGTGGGCTATTCCCAAAGAGATTATTGATCAAGCACCGGAGGATCCTTGGATTCATCCACCCGCTCTCTTTCAAATTCCTGATCAAGTTGAAGATTCACCTTCCCATCAGATTGCGCGCGAGGCACTCACGACAGGTGGAAGTGTTTTAGATATTGGTTGTGGTGGTGGAATGGCTGCATTTGCTCTCACACCGCCAGCCGTCCATGTCATTGGTGTTGATCATCAATCTGAGATGCTCGTTATGTTTGCAGAAAATGCACGAAAGCGAAATGTGACCTCAGAGGTATTTGAAGGATTCTGGCCTGCCATGGCAGATGGTGTTTCCAGCGCTGATGTTGCAGTGGCTCATAACGTGGTTTATAACGTTCAAAACATTGAAGATTTTCTACAAGCGATGAACAATCACGCGAAGAAAAGAGTTGTCATTGAGATGCCACAGCAGCATCCCTTGGCAACGGCGGCGCCTTTATGGAAGCACTTTTGGAATATCCAGCGCCCAACTACCCCAACACCGGCGGATTTGATGGAAGTACTTACAGAGCAAGGCATAGATGCGCAGTTGAAATTATGGGATGGCCCGGTTCGCCAAGAAGCTGACCTTGCAACAGCAGCAAATTATTCAAGAATTAGATTGTGCTTGCCGGCAGAGCGAGAGGGTGAAGTTCTAGAGTTTTTGGAATCTCAGCCACGCCAAGAGGTGAAGAAGATCGCAACACTGTGGTGGGATATTAAGTAAAGCTGGCCGAACTAGCGACCTAACGAACTAGCGAACTAGCGAGTGACTTTGCCAGCCTTCATGCAAGTTGAGCAGACGTTCTGACGCTTAGTTGATCCGCCAACGAGGGTGCGGATGCGCTGGATATTTGGATTCCAACGGCGACGTGTCTTGCGCATGGAGTGAGAGACATTGTTGCCAAAGCTGGGGCCCTTGCCACAGATATCGCATGTTGATGCCACGGTAACTCCTTTAAGTATCAGTAAATATGTGTATAAAAGATTTAAGAGCGCAAGATTACCCATAAGCGCACCTAAATGGCTAATCGGTCGGCAGAATTGGCTCATGTCCACCCTTGAAAGCTCCCTTGCCAAGGACCTCGGTGATCGCACCGCCAAGGCCCTGGAGAAGGCATTTGGGATGAAAACGGTAGGGGATTTACTACGTCATTACCCCAGAAGGTATGTAGCACGCGGTGAGCTTTCAGATATTGCCGAACTAGATGACGGCGAAGAAGCCACAGTGCTTGCAGAGATTAGCGCGGTGAATTTACGCCGTGCATCTGGGCGCACAATATTAGAAGTAGTCGTCACAGATGGTTCAGCAAAGATGTGGCTGACATTCTTTAACCAACCGTGGAGAGAGAAAGAACTGCGCATTGGCCGTACAGGAATGTTTGCCGGCAAAGTTGGCTCCTTTAACGGCAAGCGCCAACTATCGCACCCTGATTACCAACTTATTCCAGATGGCAATGATGTGGACGAGGCGGTTGCTGGCTTTGCAGGAAAGTTCTTACCTGTTTATCCATCGGCTTCAAAGTTGCCATCATGGAAGCTTGCCCAGTGCGTGGAGATTGTTTTGGATGCACTCGAGGTATTACCTGATTACATCCCGAAAGATCTACTAAAAAACCTTGGTTATCCAGATTTCACTACCGCCTTGCGAGATATTCATCAGCCCGCTTCGCTGGAATCAGCTGCGCTCGCTCGCACACGTTTAACTTTTGATGAAGCGCTTCTTTTGCAGATCTTGCTCGCGCAACGACGTAATCAAATCGCATCCCTTGATGCAGCGCCCCGTGTTATCAAAGAAGGCGGGCTAGTTACACAATTTGAAAAGCTTCTGCCATTTACCTTGACCGATGGGCAGAAAGAGGTAAACGCCGAGATTGAAGCAGATATGGCTAAGAGCCATCCCATGCATCGTTTATTGCAAGGTGAAGTAGGTTCAGGTAAAACTGTTGT
>JBAWYW010000138.1:0-2373 GCA_037143395.1 Actinomycetes bacterium
TGCAGCCCTGCATCGCCATAGGAGCGGCGCATTGCCTTGATTGCCTCGGGGGTTAGTTCTGCGCTCATAGGTGTATCTAACGTCACTTTTTCCTAAAGGGCTACCGGGAGGCGAGGGTTTGGCACAAAGCCCAGAGCGGGGGAGAATACGAGCATCAACTGATGGAGGATCTGCACGTGAGCGAAGATTTCAAGCCCGGCCTTGAGGGTGTTATTGCATTTGAATCAACTATTGCAGAACCCGATAAAGAAGGCAGCGCGCTTCGATACCGCGGTGTTGATATTGAAGATTTAGTTGGCCGAGTTACTTTTGGAAATGTATGGGGCTTGCTCGTTGATGATGAATTTAATCCAGGTTTACCACCAGCAGAACCATTCCCACTTCCTGTTCACTCAGGTGATGTGCGCGTAGATGTGCAATCAGCAATTGCAATGCTCGCTCCTTCATGGGGCTTTAAACCACTTTTAGATATTTCAGATGATGAAGCACGTAGCAATCTTGCTCGCGCATCTGTCATGGTGCTTTCTTATGTTGCTCAGTCAGCTCGTGGAACGTGGCAACCAATGGTTCCTCAATCGGAAGTTGATAAGGCACATACCGTTGTCGAGCGGATGATGATTCGTTGGCGCGGAGAGCCTGATCCAAAACATGTGCGCGCAATTGATGCTTACTTTGTATCTGCTGCAGAACATGGAATGAATGCATCGACCTTTACTGCTCGCGTTATTGCATCAACTGGAGCAGATGTTGCCGCTTCGATGTCAGGTGCGATTGGCGCAATGTCAGGACCGCTTCACGGCGGAGCACCTGCGCGCGTATTGAGCATGATTGAAGGCGTTGAGAAGTCTGGCGATGCAAGAGCATATGTCAAAGGAATTTTAGATCGCGGTGAGCGCCTTATGGGATTTGGTCACCGCGTTTACCGTGCTGAAGATCCACGCGCTCGCACACTTCGCCGCACAGCAAAAGAACTTGGTGCGCCACGTTATGACGTTGCGCTTGCATTGGAGCAAGCTGCGCTCGCTGAATTACATGAACGCCATCCAGAGCGCGTGCTAGAAACAAACGTTGAGTTCTGGGCAGCGATTGTTCTTGATTTTGCGCAAATTCCAGCGCCGCTATTTACATCAATGTTTACAGCGGCCCGCACAGCGGGATGGTCTGCGCATATTCTTGAACAAAAGCGCACAGGTCGTTTGATTCGCCCATCTGCTCGTTACATCGGACCTGGTCCACGCAAGCCAAATGACGTCAAAGGCTGGGATGAGTCTGTGCATCAGTTACACAACTGATTAAGTACTGATTAACTACTGCCATGACAAGGCGAGCAATCTTCTGGTTTCGCCGAGATCTGCGTCTTGCTGATAATCCAGCTCTTCTTGCAGCAATCGAAGCGAGCGATGAAATCGTTCCGGTATTTATTTTGGATGAAAAACTTATCTCTCAGACAGGAACTAAGAGACTTGCGTATTTAGCCGCCTCACTTCATAGTCTTGATGATTCACTTGGAAATAAATTACATGTGATGGTGGGCGATCAGGTAGAAGTTCTGAGTGAGCTCAAGAAACGCTATGGGGCAACAGAGGTACACATTTCCCAAGAGTATGAGCCCTATGGCGTTGCGCGAGATGCTCGCATTGAAAAGGCTGGAATTGAATTAACACGAACGGGTAGTCCTTACGCGGTTGCGCCAGGGCGAGTACGCAAGCCAGATGGAACTAACTACCGTGTGTACACACCTTTCTATAAAGGCTGGGTCATGCATGGGTGGAGAGAACCTGCTGCCACACCAAAAAATATTGTGGCAGTCCAACCTCAGGAAAGTGATCGCAACTTTCCTACGTGGAAATTACCGGAGGGCGCAGTGATTACTCCTGCTGGAGAAAAGGCTGCACTTGAAAGATGGAAATATTTTAAGAAGAGCGCGCTAGATACTTATGATGTTGGTAGAAATCTTGCTGGAATAGATGGCACCAGCAAAATGAGCGCGCATCTGAAGTGGGGAGAAATTCACCCTCGCACGCTTCTTGCTGAACTTAATGCGACTAAAGCCCATGAAACTTTTCAAAAAGAAATTGCATGGAGAGAGTTTTATGCAGACATTCTCCATCACAATCCCCATACCGAATCTGATTACTACGCAGAACGCTTTGCCAAGATGCGTTATGACAAGCCGGGAAAGAAGCTTGAAGCTTGGAAAGAGGGCAAGACTGGCTACCCATTTGTCGATGCTGCAATGCGTCAGCTCTTGCATGAAGGCTGGATGCACAATCGCACCCGCATGGTTGTTGCTTCATTTTTAGTAAAAGATCTGCATATTGAATGGCAACATGGCGCTGATTTCTTTATGGAGCATCTTGTTGATTTTGATGT
>JBAWYW010000139.1:0-2356 GCA_037143395.1 Actinomycetes bacterium
CAATACCGCCCGCCTTGAAAGTGACAGCACCCGGAGTGCTGACTGATGCCGTGATCGTCGATGGTGATAAATATGTGGCAGTTGTGGCGTTAGATGGAAGAGCGAGAGAGAGGGTAGGAGTGACTTGCAATAGCTTGGATTGAGTGAGGGTTCCATTGACTGTCAGGGTTACCAGCCCCGAACTGTCCTTGTCTCCAGTGGTGACCGTTGTGTTATTGAGGAGTAACTTTGTGTTGGAAGTTGAGGGCAATGGATAGCCTGGAACAGTAATCGTTGATGCCGTAGGTGAGTAGTTTGTGGAGTTCTCTACTCGCATTCCAGAGATATCTGCCAGGCCTGATGCGCTACCCGGGTTATATGGTGAGAATCCCACGTTTGTCGAGGAAAAGACATAGAAACTCGTAGTTGATGGAGAAGTACAGGCAACACCATCAACCCACATGCCAATATTTGAACTATTTTGTGAGATCGCAACATGTTGCCATGATTTAGCAACCAAGGCAGGGCACGTAAAATGTCGATTTCCAACACCGTTCCAATCGAGTTGCCAATCAGTCGACGAATTCGCCCAAATGGAAAGAGTCTGATTCCAAGTATTTCCACCGACAAGCACAACTGGTACAACATTTTGTGAGTTCACACTTGGGACAGTGAAATTTTGGACTCTTACCCAGGCATCGATGGTGTAGCTCTGGAATCCACTTATTCGCGTGAATGAGAGGTTATTACCTTGCGAATATTCCAAGCCGTATGAACGCGAATCCGCCTGGGCCGAAGAAATTGGCGGAGTAATTATGCCAATCAACTGCAGGCCCGAAAATGCCAAGACGAGAGTTAGCAATTTGGCAATTGCACTTCGACGAAAAGCCGTGGGAATACTCATAAATAAAGCGTATATATGATTCCTTGACTTGAATTAAATTGTCTTCTCAGTATCAGATTGCTCAACATCTGTGCTCTCTATTTGAGAAAATCAACAAATGTGACAGTTTTCGACTCTGCTTTACTTCCTTCATGAGAAAATCAGATATGAGACCAACTCGCATGATCTATGTCGAGAATGATTCTGCCTTGCGCAGAATCCTCGGTGAGATGCTCTCTCAATCTAAAGAGTTAGAACTTCTTGGGTCTTATGCAAAATCAGACGACGTGGTTAACCGAACTCTTGCCCGCAAGGCTGATGTTGCTCTTATCGATTTTGCACTTGATCAGAATGGTTTGAATGGGATCGAACTTGGCATTGCGCTCAGAAATATCAATGAATACATCGGCATTGTTATCTATTCTCAGTACTCAGTCTCTCAGATGGTTAATCGCGTTCCAAAAGAGATGCGCAGTGGGTGGTCTTTCTTTGATAAATCAGCGGAGATGGATCTTGCGGATTATGTCGATATCATCAAGATGACCTCATCCGGGAAAGGCAATTGGGAGAGCGTGGCTGCTGGTCAAGTCGAAAAGAATGAGACGCAATCTTCGATCTACTTTATGCTCTCGCCGCTGCAGAGATCCGTGATGTCTTTAACTGCGCAGGGCAATAGTGCTCAAGATATCGCGTTACAACTGGACTTGAGTTACCAATATGTCCGTAAGGAACTCTCGCGGGCATATGCAGTCTTGCTGCCAGATGCTTCTGCACGTGATGATTTAAAGACTTCTGCAGTTTTGAAGTACCTCGAACTAACGCGGACTAGCTGATGAGAGCACGCATCAAGAAGATTCTCTCGCTTATTGGCCCATATCCCTATAACCCTTACTTGATCTTTCTCTTCTTCTTCTCCTTCTATTTTTCAAGATACATCCGAGTTGTTGCTTATCTGCCGGCAGGACCAGAGCGATGGAGAGCTGGCGGGCTCGTTCTTTTGGCATCTGCTATCCCATCAATCATCTTTTCCATAGGTTCAATTCTTCTTACACGCTTCAGATTTTGGAGCAGCAAAAGCACGATTTTGTATGTCCTGGAAGTCACATTCTTTCAATACCTAAACCTCCTTTTCCTTCCACTTGTGAATAGGTTTTTGCAAGATCAGCTTCAGTACTTTGATAAGACGCTCATAGGGTTATCGAAAAGTATCTTTGCCGCATCTCTCCTCTTGGTCTTGTTCGCACTTGCTCTTATGAATCGCGCTGAAAGGAAGATTTCTGATCGACTTAATCTGGCTACGAAATTGGTTGGAAAGTTGGAGTCAGAGCGTGCAAAACTCATCCAATCCGATGAGAGATTGCGCCGCCAAACATCGCAGTTCCTCCATGACCGTGTGCAATCAGATCTCATGGTTGTGGCTCTGGAACTCAAGAGCTCTACGGGTAAGTCGCAAGATGAAATCGAATCAGTTCTTTCTAGTGCCGTCCAATCACT
>JBAWYW010000140.1:0-2349 GCA_037143395.1 Actinomycetes bacterium
GGAATCTATCAAGCAATGGAGTATTTGCCATGGGGCAACAAACAAGGCCTTGGTGAATTACCTGGTGAGCCTCCTATTAATGCCGCAGGCAAACACGTCATCATTCTTGGTGGGGGAGATACCGGCGCAGATTGCTTAGGAACTGCTATTCGTCAGGGCGCGGCAAGCATTACTCAACTTGAAATTATGCCAAGACCAACAGAGGAACGTCCTTCAAGTCAGCCATGGCCGACTTACCCAATGATCTATCGTGTGAGCAGCGCGCACGAAGAAGGTGGAGAGCGCCTCTATGCACTTTCAACAGAAGAATTTTTGGGTGACAAAGATGGAAACTTACGTGCAATTAAGACTGTGGAAACAGAATTTATTAACGGTAAGTTTGAAAAGGTCGCGGGAAGCGAAAAGGAAATACCAGCAGATCTAGTCTTTCTTGCAATGGGCTTCCTTGGGCCAGAGAAGAATGAATTGATTACCCAGCTTGAGGTTGAACTCGACGAGCGAAGCAATATTAAGCGTGATGAAAAATTTGCTTCATCAGTTGAGGGAGTCTTTGTATGCGGCGATGCAGGACGTGGTCAATCACTGATCGTTTGGGCAATTGCAGAAGGCAGAAGTGCTGCGGCCGCAGTAGATGAATTCTTGGCGGGGGAGACACAATTACCATCTCCTATTGAGCCAACTTCGCGTTCACTCACGGTTTAACAGACCAACTCGATTAGCCGATAGACTTACCCTCATGCGTAGAGCGAAAATTGTTTGCACCATGGGCCCTGCCGTTGAATCTCCAGAGAAGGTCAGCGAACTGATCCAGGCTGGAATGAATATGGCCAGATTGAATCTTTCTCATGGTGGCTATGACGAACACCAGAGCCGTCTCGATAGCGTGCGCGCTGCAGCCGCTAAATCAGGAAGACCCGTGGCTATCTTGGTAGATCTACAGGGACCAAAGATTCGTCTAGCACGGTTCAAAAACGGACCGCATGAATTAGCTCGTGGGGATATTTTTACAATTACAACTGATGAGGTTGAAGGAACTAAAGAACTGTGTGGAACTACCTATAAAGGTTTACCTGGGGACTGCAAGCCAGGTGACCGCATTTTGATCGATGATGGAAAAGTTTCGGTCGAGGTAGTTGAAGTAAAAGGCAATAATGTCATTACAAAGGTTACTCAGCCTGGATTCGTGAGCAATAACAAGGGGATTAACCTTCCGGGCGTCGCAGTATCTGTTCCAGCCTTATCTGAAAAAGATATGGATGATTTACGTTGGGGACTTCGAGCCGGGGCAGATTTTATTGCGCTCTCTTTTGTACGAAATGCAGCTGATATTAAAGATGTTCATAAGATCATGGATGAAGAGGGAATCCGCCGTCCAGTCATAGCAAAGATCGAGAAGCCACAAGCAGTCGATAATCTAGAAGAGATCGTGAATGCATTTGATGGCATCATGGTCGCGCGTGGTGATCTTGGCGTTGAAATGCCGATTGAGGAAGTACCTATTGTTCAAAAGCGCTGCATTACTCTTGCTAGAGCCGCCGCTAAGCCAGTCATCGTCGCAACACAGATGCTTGATTCTATGATCAACAATTCAACACCTACGAGGGCCGAAGCAACTGACTGTGCTAACGCCGTCCTAGATGGCGCAGACGCTCTTATGCTCTCAGGTGAAACAAGTGTTGGTGCCTTCGCAATTGAAGCTGTTACCACAATGGGTCGAATTATTGAACGCACTGAAGAGGCAATGCTTGATCAGATCGCGCCTTTGCGCCACACGCCAAATACAAAAGGTGGAGCAATTACAAAAGCTGCTACTGAAGTGGGCGAGATTGTTGGAGCAAAGTACTTGGTGGCTTTCACTCAGAGTGGTGACTCTGCCCGCCGAATTTCAAGATTACGTTCACGTCTTCCAATCCTTGCACTTACACCAGAAGTTGAGGTCTACAACCAGCTTGCACTCTCTTGGGGTGTGGAGTCTTTAATTGCTCCAACAGTTAAAGCGACCGACGAGATGGTTAAGCAAGTGGATTCAATATTGATTGACTCGAAGAGAGTGACAAAGGGCGATCTTGTTGTCATTGTCGCTGGTTCTCCTCCAGGTATACCTGGTTCGACAAACGCCTTGCGTGTTCACAAAGTTGGAGATGCGATCGATGGCGTTGCTCCTGCGTATCGCAGCTAATCCTCCTCTGAACTGAACCGATTACCCTTAGATCCAAACGCGCAGTTATAATTTCAGGCGCTAGGCCGCACTAGTTCTATTCAAAGCCTCGGTACTCCAACGGTAGAGAGGGCGGACTCAAAATCCGCACAGTGTCGGTTCAAATCCGACTCGAGGCACATGATGAACAC
>JBAWYW010000141.1:0-2257 GCA_037143395.1 Actinomycetes bacterium
GCATTTGTGTTGAACGACTCACGGGTCAAATTTTGGATCTTGCGCCCAACCCACTTGGTTGGATAAATAAATGCAGGAAGAAGCAACAATGAGAGCACAGTTATCTGCCACGAAAGCGTAAACATAGCCCCCGCAACAAGACTCAATGTAAGAACATTGCTCACAACGCCGGAGAGCGTGTCAGTAAAGGCGTTTTGAGCACCTATGACATCTGAATTAATGCGAGATATGAGTGCACCTGTTTGGGTGCGAGTAAAGAATGCGATCGATTGGGTTTGGATGTGGCTAAAAACCTTAGTGCGCATTTCATAGATAAGACCTTCACCTATGCGAGCTGAAAACCATCGACCGACAAGATTTGTCACGCTATCTGTAACTGCTAATACACCCACCAAGATCGAGAGGACTGTGACAACATGATATTTCTTCGGGATTACGCCCTGATCAATAAGATTTCGAAGAATTAAAGGGGTTGAAACAGTCAGTAGTGCATCTAGAACGATCGTGATGAGAAAGCAGAAAAGATAGAACTTAAATGGTCGAGCGAATTCCCATATACGAGGAAGGGTTCCTTTTTTAAGCTTCGAGTCTTTGACAGATGAATCCCGAGTCAAAGAACGCATTGCCATATGCGCGTTCATGCCTGCGCCACGCATCGACATTTAAATTGCTCCTCTAAAAATCAAAATAGTTAAACGGTGAAGCCAATCGCACGAAGCTGCTCTCGGCCTTCATCTGTAATCTTGTTTGGTCCCCAAGGTGGCATCCATACCCAGTTGATTTTCACATCAGAGGTCAGATCCGCTAGAACTTGACGAGCTTGATCTTCGATAACATCTTGTAAAGGACATGCAGCTGAGGTCAGAGTCATATCTAGTACAGCAATATTGCCTTCATCGACCTTCATCTCATAGACCAAGCCAAGATCGACAACGTTGATCCCAAGCTCTGGGTCAATTACATCCTTCATTGCTTCAGTAATTTCATCAAGTGTTGCTACTTTTTCAGACATTTGCTCCCCCTGCTTGTATCGCTGCATCCTTGAAAGCCATCCAACCTAACAGTGCACACTTTACCCGTGCTGGGAACTTTGAAACTCCAGCAAGTGCAATTGCGTCTTCGAGGACTTCTTCATCCCCAGAGAGAGTTCCCTTGCTTTGCATGAGCGTTGTGAAATGCTCCATCACGGCAAAAGCCTCCTCTGTACTCTTTCCAATGACGAGATCGCTCATAATTGATGAGCTTGCTTGTGAAATTGAACATCCAACGCCGTCCCAGACCAGATCCGTCACTTTTCCATCAACAACAGTGAGCGAAAGAGTGATTTCATCACCACAGCTGGGATTCACGTGGTGGACCGAGATGGAAGAGTCTGGCAAACCTTTGTGATGAGGGCTTTTGTAATGATCCAAGATCACCTGTTGATAGAGGGAGTCAAGTTCCATTAGCGCTTCCTAAAGTAATCGCGGGCCGCTTCAACTGACTCGAGAAGCACATCGACATCGCTCATATCGTTGTAGAGGTAGAAAGAGGCACGCGTGGTTCCTTGCAATCCAAGTTTGCGAATAAGAGGCCATGCACAATGGTGGCCAGTTCTCACAGCAACTCCATATTGATCGAGGACCTGCCCCACATCATGAGGATGAATCTCATCGACTGTAAATGAAATCACTCCCCCACGGTTTTCAATACCTTGTGGACCAATAACTTTAACGCCTTCAATACTCGTCAATCCCTTGAGTGCTTTCTCGGTGAGTTCTAATTCCCAAGCATGAATTTTATCTAACCCAATATTTTGCAGATAGTTCAGACCTTCAGCCATGCCAACTGCTTGCGCCATATTTGGCACACCTGCTTCAAATTTCTTCGGAGCATCTGCCCAAGTTGAATCCGTCATTGTGACAGTTTCAATCATTGATCCCCCAAATAGCGCCGGCTCCATTTGGGCGAGTAAATCTGAATTGCCCCACAACACTCCGATACCTGTGGGGCCGAGTGCCTTGTGACCAGAGAAGACTAGGAAATCAACACCCAACTCATTTGGATGAACAACTTGGTGAGGGACAGATTGGCACGCATCTAAAACAAAGACAGCTGATACTGCATGCGTTGCGGCAATGATAGGCGCAAGATCAGGCGTGGTACCTAAAACATTAGACTGATGAGTCAGAGCAACAACTTTAGTTCGTTTTGTGATGACCTCATCGATTTTAGAAAGATCAAGTGAGCCATCGGAATTCATTTCAAACCACTTAAG
>JBAWYW010000142.1:0-2244 GCA_037143395.1 Actinomycetes bacterium
TAGCGGCCGGTGTCATCGCCTTGTAACTCACGGCCAAAGCGCACATCCATCTCTGACTCAGTTCTATATGTCAGATGCGCAATGCGGCGAGCGATTCCCATGCCCTCAATTGGTCCACGTTCTAGTTCGTAATAATCACCGCTATTAAAGTTTGGATCAGACTTGATGGCGCGAATTTGAATAGAGGCAGCGCCAATTTGGTCTCCTGTAGCAACAGCGGAAGAACCAATGGTGCAGATAGCTTTGACGCGATCTGGATGGATGATCGCCCACTCCAGAGAGCGCATTCCACCAAGGGATGGGCCAACGGCCAATAGGTAAATTTTAATCCCGAGAAGCTCAGTAACCGCAAACTCTGCTGCAACCATGTCGCGAATGGTGACCGTAGGAAAACGAGATCCCCACCTCTTGCCATCTGGGGAGATAGATGATGGCCCGGTGCTTCCTTGGCATCCGCCGATCACATTGGGGCAGATGATGAAATATTTATCACTATCAAGTGGCAGGCCTGGGCCAACCATAGAAGGCCACCATCCTGGAACATCTGACCAGCCAGTCAGTGCGTGATTCACCAAAATTGCATTATCTTTATTTGCGTTGAGTGTGCCCCATGTTTGATATGCAATGGTGACATCAGGAAGCACTTCCCCTGACTCAAGTGGCAAGTCGCCAATCTTTATGAAAAGGCGAGAACCGGGGTCATGGCTTTCTAGCCACGCCCCGGTTACTAGACATTCGCTGCCTGACATTAATTTATGCCCGAGCTTTATCTTTCTCTGCTGTTGTTTCACCGCTGAGAAGTTTTGCAGCAGCAAAACCGCCATCGAGATCGGCCTTAATATCGACGATATTTTCAATACCAACAGAGAGACGGACAAGTCCTGGGTTTACTCCAGCCGTTGCTTGTTCTTCAGGGCTGAGCTGTGAGTGTGTAGTTGATGCTGGATGAATCACAAGTGATCGAACATCGCCGATGTTTGCAACGTGTGAGTGCAGCTTCAAACCTTCAACAAAGAGCTTTCCGGCTTCAAGCCCGCCCTTGATCTCAAAGGAGAGTACGGCGCCTGATCCCTTGGGCGCATATTTACTCGCCAACTTATTCCACGGAGATGACTTCAAACTCGCGTAGTTCACCTTTTCCACCTGTGGGTGGGCTTCAAGATAAGCAGCTACGGCTTGAGCATTTTGAACATGACGCTCAATACGAAGTGAGAGAGTCTCAAGTCCTTGAGCCAACAACCATGCATTAAATGGGCTTACCGCTGCGCCTGTGTCGCGAAGCAAGGTCAAGCGGATTTTAAAGATGTAAGAAAGGTTTGCGCCGAATGCTGAACCAACACCGAGTGCCTTGGCATAAACAAGACCATGATAACTAGGGTCTGGTTGATTAAAGCCAGGGAACTTTGCTTCGTGCTTTGCGTAGTCAAACTTTCCTGAATCGATGATCGCTCCGACAATAGAGTTTCCATGACCTGACAGGAACTTAGTAGCCGAGTGCACAACTACGTCAGCGCCGTGTTCAATGGGGCGGATGAGGAAGGGCGTTGCAACGGTGTTATCCACGATCAGCGGAACCCCGTTTTCGTGGGCAATCTTTGCGACAGTTTCAATATCTAAAACATCGTTCTTTGGATTTGAAATTGTCTCACCGAAGAATGCCTTGGTATTTGGGCGAACTGCCTTGCGCCATGACTCTGGGTCATCTGGGTTATCCACGAAGGTAACTTCAATGCCAAACTTTGGAAGGGTGTAATGGAAGAGGTTATATGTGCCGCCATACAGACTTGGTGAAGAGACGATGTGATCGCCTGCCTCGGCAACGTTGAGAACTGCATATGTTGTTGCAGCAGATCCTGAGGCAACAAGCAGGGATGCGACTCCACCTTCAAGGGCTGCAAGGCGTTGCTCAACAGCATCTTGAGTTGGGTTCATGAGGCGGGTGTAAATATTTCCAAGTTCTGCTAAACCGAAGAGATCGGCAGCATGCTTGGTATCGCGAAATACATACGCGGTTGTTTGGAAAAGTGGCAGAGCGCGAGCGCCAGTAGTTGGATCTGGAACTTGGCCTGCATGCACTTGACGAGTTTCAAAAGCTGCATTTTCAGATGAAAATGACATATCTATACCTCCCAGAAAATAAGGGGGTGCATCTTGCGATGACCCACGCTTGACGATTGCGCTATGCAATCGACCTGGTCTTCACCCGGAGCACCCCACCGTGGTGGAGGGTTGCCGTCCAGTAAG
>JBAWYW010000143.1:0-2238 GCA_037143395.1 Actinomycetes bacterium
CCTGGATAGAACGGACAGGCATCTCCACAACCCATGGTGATAACAGCGTCTGATTCCATCACTGCTTCATTAGTAAGCACCTTTGGCTGTTGATTGGCAATATCTATTCCCACCTCTGCCATTGCTTCAACTGCGACAGGGTTAATGGAGTCTTTTGGAGCAGAGCCAGCAGAGAGTACTTCGACTCGATCTCCACCAAGCTCCCGCATGAACCCTGCAGCCATTTGGGAACGGCCAGCATTATGTACGCAGACAAATAGGACTGTTGGTTTTGAGTTAGCCATTTATGGAACCTTCATTTCTTTTAAGGGGTTTGAAAGAGGGGCTTAGGGAAAGCGCCTTCAAGAGAAAGTCCATTAACGGTCATGCCTTCCCCTTACTCTCATTGAACAAAGTTATCTTTCTAAAGTTTACAAAAGGTGAACTTCCGGTTATCCCTTGGTGCTGAGCTCTTCGGAAATGAGCTCCTTGAGGTGATTCGGAGTTGGCACTCGACCAGAGAATAATACTTTTCCATCGAGAACAAGGGCAGGGGTGCTCATAACGCCATAGGAGGCAATGGCAGCGTAATCCTCTACCTTTTCAAAAGTTGCGGTCAGTCCCATCTCTTGAACAACCTCATGTGCAATTTTGTCTAATGTGACGCAGTTCTTACATCCCGGGCCGAGCACTTTGATTTCCATTTGAACTCCTTAAAGTATTGCGTTGAATAAATAGCCGACAAAAATGATTCCTAAGCCAACGATTAAAATATAAGTTGCTAACAGCTTTGGACGAAGGACTCTCCTGAGCAAGATCATTTCCGGAAGACTTAAGGCAACTACCGCCATCATAAAGGCCAATAATGTTCCCATTGGAAGGCCCTTAGCATAGAGAGCTTGCACTATAGGCATAACTCCGGCTGCATTTGAGTAAAGTGGAATTCCAATTACAACAGCAATTAGAACGGCGAAGGGATTATTGTGGCCTGCATATTTAGCAAAGAATTCCGTAGGTGCCCAGCCGTGAATAGCAGCACCAACTGCAATTCCGGCAAGTAGGTAGGGCCAGATTTTTTTGAAGATCGCAGTAGCTTCTTCAATGCCCATTCGAGTGCGATCTTGAATTGAATAACTAGGTGAAGCAAAATCTCCTTGGCTGTGCATTTGATTGGCATAGACGAATGGCTCTACCCAACGTTCAACCTTCATCTTTCCTAAGACCATTCCTGCGGCTATTGCAATGGTCAAGCCAGAGACTAAATAAATCGCAGCAATCTTGAGGCCAAACATTGTAAATAATAGGCCGACTGCAATTTCATTGATCAGCGGGCTGGCAATAAGAAAACTTAACGTCACACCTACTGGCACCCCCGAGGAGAGAAAACCGATGAATACAGGAACCGCGCTGCATGAGCAGAATGGGGTGACAATGCCCGCTGAAGCAGCAATTACATTTCCTACACCCTGACGTTTTCCACCTAGAAGTGCTCGGGTCTTCTCAATCGTAATGAACGATCGCAGAATCGTCACCACAAAAGTTATGCCTACAAGGAGTAGGACTATCTTGGATGAGTCGTAAAAGAAAAAGCGGATTGCATCTCCAATCTTGCTCTTCTTATCTAACGGGAGGGCTTGAAATAGAAGCCAGTTCCAGAATTTGTCATTTCCCCAATACAAGAAATACCAGGCCGCGAGAATCCCGACGAGTTTAGTTACGCTCTTTCGAGAGCTTTCTCGCCTACGGATATTTAGGGTAATAGTCATGTGGAAGTCTTAGCAGCAGGCCTCAGAAGAAGTGCTACAACAAGCAGCATCTGCTTCACTTCCAGTGGAACAGCAAGCCAGGCTCGCATCTGTGGTTGCACAGCAAGCTTCCTTTGTTTCAATCTTTAGATCAGTCATTTATACTCCTTAAATCGATAAACTTCGATATGACGAGTCTACTCTCCCATCGAAGATTGTCAATGTATGATTCTGGTGTGGCAAAAATCCTAAGTCTTACGAATTCACCGAAGGCGATTTCGAGTTTGGCAGAGCAGTACAAAGCCCTTGGAGATGCGACCCGGTTAAGCCTCATGATGGCTGTGGCATCTGGTGAAAACTCAGAAGCTTGTGTTTGTGATTTGACTCCGGAAACCGGGCTGGCCCAGAGCACCGTAAGTCACCACTTAAAACTTCTTGTAGATGCCGGTCTTCTAGAAAGATCGCAAAGAGGCAAGTGGGCTTTCTACTCACTTACATCCGCTGCCAAAAAACT
>JBAWYW010000144.1:0-2225 GCA_037143395.1 Actinomycetes bacterium
GCACAATAAAAGCTATCGCGCTGGCAAAGATTGCCGTGTAAATAATCGCTACCCACACTCCGTGATCTGGAGGCATATGAAATCCACTTTTGAGCGAACCGACAAAACAGATCACGCCGACCGTTGCCATTTGAATCAAAGTTAACGCATACGGGTCCCGTCCCGGACTCCATTTGCCAAGGGCAACAATATGGAAAGCAAACATGACAGCGCTTAGAAATACTAAAAACTCTCCCAGTCCGACGCTAAAACCTTTGAGTGAGAGAATTGCCATTCCAATAAGTGCGAGTGTGACAGCTATCCATTGAAGTTTTCGTACTTTTGCTTTGAAAAATCCTGCGGCGATCAGGGGCACGATTACAGCGTAGAGGCCTGTTAAAAATCCGGTTTTTGCAACAGTAGTCATTGTTAAGCCAAATGTTTGAAAAATATAGCCTGCTCCAAGAAAGGTTCCTGTTACAACACCTCGGATGAGGAAGTCCTTATTCATGTGCTTCAGGCACTGAGGGCGAAGTAGGAACATTATTCCTGCGGCGATGATGAACCGGCAGGCTAGAAATGAGTTCACATCCTGTCGATCCAGCGTGTCTTTCATGATCGCAAAAGCGCTTCCCCAGACGATAGTTACGCCAAGAAGAAGAGTGACTGGAATGAATCGATTCCTTTGAAGGTTCACTTAGTTTTACCACGCATCTTTTTAAGCAGTGCAATCTCGGCCCCATGTTCGGGTTCCTGACCAGGTGTCTCCAAAATAAGTGGAGCGTTTGCCACTGCAGGATGGGCAATGAGTTCTTCAAATGGCGTCAATCCGATTTCTCCATCACCGAGATTTTGGTGGCGGTCTTTAAGTGCCCCACAGACATCCATGGAGTCATTTGTGTGAATCAATTTGATTCGCTCGATACCCACAATTGATACCAGTAGATCAAGGGTTTCAGTCATGCCACCCTTTTTGGAAATGTCATGACCAGCGGCAAATACATGGCAGGTATCAAGACAAACACCAACTTTCGGGTGCCATTCAAGTGCATCAAAGTATTTTGTTAGATCATCGAGTTTCTTAACAAGTGATTGACCTTGCCCAGCTGTTGGCTCTAAAAGAAGCCAGGGATCTTCATCCTTTAACTTTTTAAGAACCGGCATCATGCCTTTATTGATCTGCTTCCATGCAGTAGCGACATGCTTTTCATCGACAGCAGAGCCTGTGTGAATAACTGTGCCCAGCGCCCCAATCTCCTTTGCCCGCTTGAGTGAATAAGCAGTGGAGGCAAGAGAGTTTTCATATGTTCCAACGGTGGGTGAACCTAAATTAATAAGAAATGGTGCATGAACATAGACAGCTAGATCTAGTTCTTCTGCTTTTTCTCTAAAGGCTTTATCTGCTTCAACATTTGCATCAGGCATCGCCCAGCCACGCGGGTTTGATGCAAAAACTTGAATTGCTTCAGCGCCAGTAGTGAGCGCGTATTCGATTGAACGCTTTGCCATTCCGCCAGATGTTGGAGTGTGGGCGCCGATGCGGGGCAGTTGAGTTTTGGGTGAAACCATTAGGGGAGCCTATCCCAGAGTGATGGTGATCTGAGTTCCACGCTTGACTTGCTTGCCCACTTGAGGGGAAACATTAGTCACATGTTTGCCGCTACCAATCTTCTTCACAATTACCTTTAGATCTAGGTTTTCAAGGGCAGTAGTTGCGGCATTCTGATCAAGAGAATAAACGTTAGGCACGTATACAAGAGCAGAACCTTGAGAGACAACAATGTTCACAGTTCCTCCAACTGCTGCAACGGCTGGAGCGTCAGGAGTTTGCGAGATGACATTTCCTGCAGGAATAGAATCACTGAAGCCGAACGTTGATTTCACCACAAATCCAGCAGCAGTGAGTTCGCTCTGAGCTTGGTCTCCACTTTGACCAACATAGGATTGCAGAGCGATTCCTCCGCCACTTGATGTCGGAGTGGGTGTTGGGGTTACTGCAGATGGCTGGGTGCCAAGTGAAATAGAGAGCTGAACAGTTCCATTCTTCTTAACATGGCCACCGCCACCCGGGTTTGATGAAATAACTTGTCCCGCGGGGATCGTTGAGTTGTAGTTTTGCGCAGCAACTTCTGTCTTAAGACCAAGTGCGGCAAGTGTCTGGGTAGCATCATTTTGACTCATACCAACTACAGATGGAATAGAAATACCGCCCTTTGTACCGGACGTTAGGTAATAACCACCACCGA
>JBAWYW010000145.1:0-2224 GCA_037143395.1 Actinomycetes bacterium
GGAAGTGTTTTTTCAGCTTGATAGCTCATGGTTACTCCTTACCAATCGTGAGGTCATCGCCAATAAGTTCAATGAATATATCTTCAAGTGATTCAACCTTCTTATTGCTGCGAGTAAGAATCTTCTTCATTGTGCCAAATGCAATCAATTGGCCGCGGTGCATCAGCACAACGTGCGTACACGTCTGTTGTACTTCAGATAAAAGGTGTGAAGAAATAATGACCGTTCGACCCGTCTTCGCATACTTTTTCAAAACTTTGCGCATGGCGACGATTTGCTGGGGATCAAGTCCGTTTGTTGGCTCATCAAGAACAAGCAAATCTGGCATGCCCAACATTGCTTGCGCAATCGCAAGACGTTGGCGCATACCTTGTGAATAGGAACGAACCTTTTTGTCGAGGGCCGTACCGAGGCCTGCAATATCTAACGCATCTTCAATCATTGGTTCATCTTCGCGCCCGATTGATCTCCAATAAAGATTTAGATTCTCGCGGCCAGAGAGGTGAGGCAAAAATCCTGGACCTTCAACAAAACTTCCAAGATTTGCAAGGGCCGGTGATCCTGGGTAGATCGGCTTGTTGTCGATGGCAATTTCTCCATCTGTTGGATAAATCAGACCCATCATCATGCGAAGTGTCGTCGTCTTGCCGGCACCGTTTGGACCAAGCAACCCAACAACCTGTCCGCGCTTCACGCTAAATGAAAGTCCAGAGACTGCCTTGTAGCCGTCCTTATAAACCTTAGAGAGATTGGTGACCGAAACAAGCGCTTCACTATCTTGCAGTGGTTCATTGTTGTGACGAGGTCGGCGCCAGTACACCAGAGCAAAGGCCAGAATGATTGTCACTACCGCTGCAATAGGCCAAGTGATGAAGTCAGATTTTTGAATCTCAGCTTGCAATGGCGTAACTGGAATTGTGAGAGGCGAAATCACCTGCACAGAATAGAAACGACCGTCGTTTGGTAGTTGAAAACCTTGATCTGTTGATGAGACAGCAACAGCAATCTTGTCACCTATTGAAGCGTCCGTAACAACTGCAGGAAGATTCACAGTCACATCTGCCCCACTTGTAGGAATATTCTCGATGTAAATAGGAGCGACTAAACCATTTGGTTGCTTCACTCCCCCTTCGGGTGTGTGAATAACGAGGGAGAAAAAGAGCGTTGCATCCTTACGGTTGCTAGATATATGAACTTTAACTTTTGACGCACCAATGATTGTAAGTGGCTTGGTCAAAGGCTGTGAATCAAGGACAGCGCTCTGTCCAGGAAGTAGAGCCGCACTTACAACTCCCCCCGGGATGGCGCTGCCGCCTAAGGAGGAGATTGCTGATGAGGCTAAGGAAAGTGCTCCGCCAAGACCGGGCAAAGAAGAGAGTGCGGCAGGAATTCCACCGATAGGTGCAACAAAGGGAGAAAGATTTGGAGCTATTTGAATCATCCCTGTTTTAGAACCGAGTGGAAGAACACTGCCCTGAAGGTTCTTTGGAATAACTGTGGAATCTTGCAGTGAAATTGTTCCGTTGCTATCGACTACCTGAAACTTAGGGAAATTGAGACCTTTATTCTTCAAATATTTATCAAACCATTGAAGTGTCTTTTCATTGGTCAAGGCACTCTCATCCGGTCCACCGTCATGGCCACTTGAATGCCAGTACATAGCGAGTGGATTTTTAGGATGTGCCTTTGATATTTGCGATGCGGTAGCAATGCTTTCAGAGAGCTGGAAAAGTGAATCGGATTCACCTTGCATCAAAAGCGTCGGCACATTTATGTTCTTGGTAACCGTTGAAGGCGAAGATTCAAGAAGCAATTGTTCTGCGCGAGCTGTTGGCTTTCCAGCATTTAGGCTATTTACAAATGCGTCACACCATTCTTGAGAGAAGTTTCCACACTCACCGAGGTATGAATTTGGCAAGGTAGCGATTGCAAAGAAACTTCCCGCCCAAGTTTTCTTGAACGGACCCGCCACAAATGATCCTTGAATCGATTGTGGGAAGAGTGTGTTCTTTAGGTTGTTCCAGGTGATGTCTGCAACAACTGCGTCAATTCGCTTGTCATAGCCTGCTGTAAGGATTGCAGCTGCTCCACCATAAGAAGCACCTGCAATCCCTACAAGTGGATCATCCGCGCCTTGCTGAATTACTTCTTTACGCGTTCCTAAATATGTAATCAGCTTTTGCACGTCCGCAATTTCATTCTTAGGAGAATCCATCGTGATTTG
>JBAWYW010000146.1:0-2217 GCA_037143395.1 Actinomycetes bacterium
GAGCTCTTCTCGCCGCTTTTCGAATAAGGTGGGACGGCAGCCGTGAAAAAATCCCACGGTTGAACGCCATACTTTTGTGCGTAGTTTTGAAAGCTATTTATTTGCTCGATTGTCACGATTGGTTCTTCAGATAGAACCCTCGTTATTTGTTTGATTTTTCCCGCCATTGATGGCTCGCTGGATCTCTCAACGACGATGCCTAACAACTCCTGGCTGGCAAACGGAACTTCAACAAGTGAGCCCACCGCAACCTTTTCGGCCAGCAATTCTGGAAGGGAGTAGTCATAGATCGAATCGAGATGAAGTGCAGGCGGAGAGAGAAAAACTCTGACAAATGGAAGTGTCTTTGAGGTCTCTCGCTTTAATTGCCCCTTTTCTTGGCGCAACTTAAGTGGCTTGGTCTCAGCCACAACGAATTATCCTTTAACGGCTTTTTGTAAGGCGCTGCTTCGATCGCTCTTCTCCCAAGTGAACTCTGGCAATTCACGGCCGAAGTGACCGTAGCTGGCAGTAAGTCCATAAATTGGGCGAAGCAAGTTCAGATCACGAATGATCGCAGCAGGACGAAGATCGAAGACCGATTCAATGGCGGCTTCAATTTGAAGTACTGGAACTTTTTCGGTTCCAAATGTCTCCACAAATAACCCTACGGGTTGGGCTTTACCAATTGCATAGGCAACTTGAACTTCACAGCGCGTGGCTAATCCAGCCGCAACAACGTTTTTAGCAACCCAACGCATTGCATAAGCAGCAGAGCGGTCAACCTTTGATGGATCTTTACCCGAAAATGCTCCGCCACCGTGACGAGCCATTCCACCGTAGGTATCAACAATAATTTTGCGACCAGTTAAACCGGCATCTCCCATGGGACCACCTGTCACGAAACGACCAGTTGGGTTGATCAAGATGCGAACATTTGAAGTATCGATTCCAATTTTTCCAATAATTGGTTTAATAACCAGTCTTTCCACATCAGGGGCAAGAGTCTTATCAAGATCGATATCTGCCGCATGCTGAGAAGAGATAACTACGGTGTTGAGAGCAACTGCCTTGTCTTTGTCGTATTCAATTGTTACTTGGGTCTTTCCATCAGGGCGCAAATACGCAAGCTCGCCTGACTTTCGCACTTTAGAAAGCTGCATTGACAGTTGATGAGCTAATGCAATGGGTAGTGGCATCAATTCTGGAGTGTCATCGCAGGCATAACCAAACATCAGGCCTTGGTCGCCAGCACCCTGTAGATCCAAAGGATCTCCGGAGGCTGCTACGCGCTTTTCAAAGGCAGAATTAACTCCCTGAGCGATATCTGGAGATTGCTGACCAATAGAAAGAGATACGCCACATGAGTTGCCATCGAAGCCTTTGTCTGACGAGTCATATCCAATTTCAAGAACTGTATCTCGCACAATATTCATGACATCTGCATAACCCGTCGTCGTTACCTCACCCGCAACGTGTACCTGCCCAGTTGTAATAAGAGTTTCTACAGCAACACGACTCTTAGGGTCCTGGGTCAAAAGTGAGTCCAAAATTGCGTCTGAAATCTGATCTGCCATCTTGTCTGGATGGCCTTCTGTTACGGACTCGGATGTGAATAAGCGCTTAGTCATTGGCCTAACCTAACTTATGTAGGGCTAAATCAAGAATCTTATCCGCAAGTGTCACCTTGGAAATCCTAGAGATCTTGCTCTCTCCCCCACCGGCATCAAGGACGATACCTTCCGTTTCGTCTTCTCCGAATATTTTGGTTTTAGTCACGTCATTGAAATATAGAAGATCTAAACCTTTTGCACGGAGTTTCTCTTTGGCTTGGCTTAGTCCATCGGGACCAGTTTGCGCGGCAAAGCCAACCAGCACTTGACGCTTTTTGATAGACGACAGTGCTTTCAGGATGTCGTCATTCGGTTTCAATTTCAATTCTTTCAAACCACTCTTAGAAATCTTTTCAAGCTCAGTGCTCTCAGGTCTGACATCTGCCACCGCTGCAGACATGATGACCAAATCTGTCTTGTCGAATTCTTGGACGAGCGCCGCCTGCATCTGATTCGCAGTTTCAACATGAATTGTGGTCACGCCTTCAATATCTTCTAACTCAGCATTTGCAGATACGAGCGTGACCTCAGCACCTCGTTTAGCTGCTGCGTATGCAAGTGCATAGCCTTGCTTTCCTGAAGAGCGATTACCAATATAACGAACGGGATCAATTGCTTCGCGAGT
>JBAWYW010000147.1:0-2199 GCA_037143395.1 Actinomycetes bacterium
TATTGATACTCAAGGCCACTTTTACCAATAGTTTGACTCAAATAAACTTGCTTGCTCGTATCTGCTAAGTCTGCGGCAGTCACAGAACCCACGTATCCAAGGACATGGACGGCATTTTCTCCAGCAAGAGATGGGTAACTACGAATTGGAACTGGGGCAGCGTTAATTCCAGGGTAGATATCTGAATTTTCAAGAATCTTGAGTGCTTGCTCCTGTGTTGCTTCTTTGGTCACAGGTATCGGTTGAAAGCGGGTCCCGTTCCAGCATCCTGTTCTCTGACCGATGGGTAGTTCACCACAAAGACGAGTGCTGATCCATAAATCTCCATAGGCAATCTTCACCAGTGTGGCGACGCGTTGCAAAACCGCAACACCTTTATCTGGCATCTTGTCTAATGTACTTCTGTCCACTGAAATAACCATTCCAGGGCGATCCATCGTCATTGGAGAACCGGTGTCATCCACGATAGCTCCTCGTACTTCAGGAGTGATCACATCTCGGCTCTGAATACTTAGCGCAGCGCTTTGGTACTTAGAACTATCGGCGACTTGTAAATAAAACAAACGTCCAAGCATCGCTGCTAAAAGAGAAGTAACAAGGACCTGAACAACAAAGAGGTTAAGCCTAGAACGATTGTTCATTTGCTTTGCCTCGAAGTACTCAGGGCTTTTTGAAACGATCTCATCACGGGTAAAAACATTGGGGCAAAAATGACTGTCCACACCAAATTGCCGAGGATAAGAACTATGTCATGGGTAAATGAACCATTCGCTTCGCCCAGCAGCAGCCCAAAAAATAAGTAAAATATGAGGGCGGCGCTAACGCCAAATGCTATTAACAGAACAAATGTCAATGGCGCAGAAGTAGCATCAAAAATTGATTCGCGATTTGATGCAAACACATAGCCAATAAGAGTCAAAATCAGAGCCCACTGACCAAATGGCCCATTGGACGTTGGCGATAAATCAAGAACGATGCCTGAGAGAAAGCCCATAATAATTGCGCCATCGTGGTCTTCATATGCAATGAGGGCAATCGCAACTGCCAAATATAAGGAAAAACCGGCTACAGGAAAATGAATAAGGGAGATTGCAGACTCTTGAACTGCAAAAAGTACAAAGAAAAATACAAGGCTATAAGCAATTCGAATCGGACTCACAAATCAAGCCTTAGATTTACGGGGACTAGGAGATGGCGTTGGAGTCAAAGAAGGCATAGCAGTAGGGGTTGGAGTTACAAGTACAGTGATCGTTGGCTGAGGGGTTGGACTAATAGGTTTTTTCGGGGCCACACTTGGCGCACTAATGATTACCGACACAACTCCCAAATCATTTAAATTTGCATAAGACTTAACAAGAGCAGTTTGAGTTAGTGAAGAGTTTTTCTGATCAACGCTTATCACTTGACCAACTGGTACCCCTGGAACAAATGGTCGGTTTCCTTGACTTCCATTAGTGACAAGCACGTCACCCTTTTCAATTTTTCCGATTGGATCTAATAGCTCTAATTGATACTGGGAATTACCTTGGCCAATTAAGACTCCGATACTTTGTGAACGAGCAATGCGCACTCCTACTTTAAAGCTTGGATCACTTATTAATAAAACAATTGCAGAGTTAGGTGTAACCACCTTCACTACGCCGATAAGACCATTTTGCGAGATGACAGTCTGGTTGGCACTTAGTCCATCACTACTTCCCGCATCAATAGTGATGGTCTGGGAAAAACTCGCTGATGAACCGCGCCCAATTACACGAGCAGGGATAATTTTGTATCCACCTTGACCTGCAAGATTCAGTAGTCCCTTCAGTTGATTTAGGGCACCTTTATTATCAGCAACTTTGGCTAGTTGAGCTTTAAGTAAACTATTAGCGATTTTAACTTTATCGAGTTCATCTTTAGTCTTGCCAAAATTCTTGATATCGCTAAAGAAGCGCCCAACCGGTGAGAAAACCGTAGAAACACCTTTTTGGACAGGGGCCAAAGCGCTTTGAGTTATCGAGCGAGAGCTTTTTGTCAGACTTACCCCACGCAAATCTAGAGTCACCAAAAAGAGTGACGTAACTAGCAAAATGATAAGCAGCAATCGTGAACGATTACTGCTTCCACGTGCCATTAATGTCCTGAACTAAATTATCGGCGAGGCTCGGAAATCAAAACCTTTTCCAAGGCTTCGAATTCTTCAACACACTTACCTGA
>JBAWYW010000148.1:0-2171 GCA_037143395.1 Actinomycetes bacterium
CCATCAGAAAGTGCCAAGCAGGCAGATCAGATGGCGCGCACGCTCTAGTAAATCGTTAGTGGTTAATCGTAAATCTCTTAAGCGCCTTAGGCGCCCACCAATTTAGATCTCCAAATAAGCGCATGAGAGCAGGAACAAGAAGCGCGCGCACAATTGTTGCATCAACTAGTACCGCGAAGGCAACACCAAGCCCAAGTATCTTGATATTGGTCACTCCACTTGTGAGAAAGGCTGCGAAGACAACTGCAAGCAAAAGCGCTGCGGCGGTAATGATTCTTGCTGAGCGTTGAAGCCCAATAGCTACAGACTCCTGATTATCTTTGCCATTTTCATACTCCTCGCGAATACGAGAAAGCAAGAAGACTTCATAGTCCATAGATAAAGCGAATGTGACTACGGCCGTCAAAATCACCATGCCGGTATCAAGTGAGCCGACGTTGGTAAATTTTCCAACAAGCCAACCTGCATGCCCGCCAATGAAGATCCATGAAATAAAGCCAATAGTTGCCGATAATGAAAGAACATTGAGCAGGACTGCTTTGATCGGCAAAATAATTGAGCCGGTAAAGAGGAAGAGAAGCAACAGAACACTGAGAGCAATCCAACCAAGCGCCCAAGGAAGAGCGCTTTGAATTCCAGATTGTGTATCTGTGTAAGTTGCTGCTGAGCCACCAATGAGCGTGCCAGCGGGCGCAGGTAGCGCGCGCAAGCGAGTGATCAGATCCTGAGCTGCATTAGTACGTGCACCTAGGGGAGAGGTCGCTTGAAATACCGCTGAGCCTGATGTGATTTGAGGCTGAGTAACACTTGCGATTCCTTCAAGATGAGAGACGGCCTGCACATAGATTGGTAATTGGCTCTGAGCGGCTGCTGCATGTGGCACAACGATATAAATTGGATTTTCTACTTGCCCTGAAAACCTTTCAAGGCTTACCGCTGTTGCAACAGCAGCTTTATTGCTGGCTGGAAGCACACGGCTATCTACTTGAGAGAAGACAATGTCTTTAAGTGGAACAGCAAGTGTTCCAAGAATGAGCAAAGAAACGACAACAATGCCCACGGGCCTGCGCATAACAAAGCGAGCAGTTTGAGCCCAGCGGCCCTCTTGCTTAGGGGTTATGGCGCCTTTTCTAATCACAAAGGAATCAATGCGGCGTCCAAGTAACGCCAAGATTGCAGGAAGTGGAATAAGAGCGCCAAGAACGGCCATCGCAACTACAGCGATACCGGCATATCCAAATGATTTTAGGAACATCAGCGGGAAGAACATCATGGAGGCAAGGGTCACAAAGACAGTGACGCCAGAGAAGAAGACGGTGCGACCTGCGGTGGCAACTGTTTTCACGATGGAATCTTCAACGCTACGGCCGGCATGGAGCTCTTCGCGAAAGCGATTAACAATAAGAAGTGAGTAGTCGATGCCAAGTCCAAGACCCATACCTGTGGTGAGGTTAAGGGCGAAGATGCTGACGCCTGTAAAGAGACTGATGATGTAGAGAACGAGGAATGTTCCAAGGATCGAGCTCACACCAACAACGAGCGGCATGGCAGAGGAGATAAGCCCACCAAAAATAAAGAGCAGCAGTACAAATGTCAGAGGGATGGAGATGGCCTCAGCCAGAGCAAGGTCTTTGCTGATCTTGTTGTTGATGGCAAAGTAAATAGTTGAATTGCCGCCTACATAAACCTTGAGCGATTTGTATCCGCCATCAAACTCAGCTTGAACCGCCTTTGCTAAATCGGTAGAAGTGGTTGGGTCGGCAGGTGATGTGTAAAGAAAGAGATAACCAGCATGGTGATCTGTACTTTCAAGTGAAGGGGCCCCGCCTGTATTCCAGTAGGAGAGCACCTTGGTCACTGTTGGCTTTGCAGCTAGCGCTTGCTCTAGTGATTGCACATCTGCCACAACGGTGGGATCCATCAGGCCTTGAGTCCCGGCATCTACGACGATTGCGATAGCCGGATCTTTAATATGGAAAGTATCGGTAAGGTATTTCTGGGCGCGAGAGGAAGCGCTGGCCGGGTTGTCATAGCCACCGCTACTAAGACGTGGGAAAACCAATGAGCCAACTGAGCCAGCAACAACTAGCACCAGAATGAAGCCGGCGAGCACTGCCTTGCGGCGGCGGACTACGAAGTGGCCTAATCTTTCAAACATGCATTTCCCCTTT
>JBAWYW010000149.1:0-2154 GCA_037143395.1 Actinomycetes bacterium
GGAAGAGGAGTCTTGGTTACTAAGCAATAAATAATGAGTGTTACTGCGCCAATGAAACCCCGCATGAAGGCAACGCCAACAGATGTCAGGGTAACTAGCCCCCACTTAATGAAGAGAAATGAAGCTCCCCAAGTAATTCCAAGGATAATAAAAGCAGGAAGCCATGAAGTGCTGGAGGGTTTTGTCTTCACTTCTTGTTGAAATCTTGTTGGGCTGCTTCTAAGCCTTTTTCAATAAGTGTCTCCACAACTTGAGCTCCCCTAGCAACAAGATCTTCCACGTCTTTTTTCTCAGTCGATGTGAATGGCTTAAGAACAAAATCAGCCGGATCTCCTGGACCAACAGGGCGGCCAATTCCCATTCTTACGCGGTAATAGTCAGGTCCAGAAAAATGTGTAGTGATGTCTTTAAGACCGTTATGGCCATTATCTCCACCACCAAGCTTCACGCGGATTGTATTGAAAGGAATATCTAATTCATCATGAATAACAATGAGATTTTCTGGGGCGACTTTATAAAAATCAGCTAATGCCTTACATGGTGCGCCAGATTCATTCATATAGAGCTGAGATTTAGCGAGAGTGACCCCTTGCCCGGCCACGCGAATATCTGCGATCTGAGTACGGGATTTATGTGTTGAAAATTTAGAATTTGCGGCCATGTAATCAATGACCATCTGCCCAATATTGTGGCGAGTTTTGGCGTATTGATCGCCGGGGTTTCCGAGTCCGAAAACTAACCAGCGATCAGCCATGAAAAAAGACTACTTCTTATCTGATGATTCTTTCGCAGCATCGCCGTCAGCAGCAGGAGCATCTGTTGCACCTTCAGCACCTTCAGCAGCAGCAACGACTGGTGTTTCTTCAACAACCGCTGAACGCTCAGACAAGTGAACAACACCCATATCTGGATCAGAAACGAGGGTTACGCCATCTGGGAGTACAACATCCTTGGCATAACGGCTCTGACCGACTGCAAGACCAGCGAGATCCAATGTAAGGAACTGTGGAATAGATGTTGCTTCAACTTCAACAGCAATTGTGTTGTTAACGTGCTCAAGAATTCCATCTTTATCAAATTCACCAGTTGTGTGAACTGGAATATCTACTGTTACGCGCTCACCACGGCGAACGATAACCAAATCAATGTGCTCAAGAACTCCAGTCAATGCATTTTTAGTAATTGACTTTGGAAGTGTGAGCTCTGTCTTTCCTTCAAATACAACGTCAAGAAGAACGTTCGAAGACTTCAGTGCTGTTCCAAGTTCACGTGCAGGAAGCGCAACGTGTTGTGGATTCTCACCGTGACCGTAAATCACTGCAGGAACAAGACCAGCCTTGCGATCACGACGTGATGCACCTTTACCAAAGTTGGTGCGCTTGGCGCCGTTGATTGTTATCTCGGCCATTTAATTTGCTCCTTCAGGTTCTCTGCTCTTATAAAACGGACACATCACGTTCCAAGAGAGAACCCGTCGATTACGGATATTTCTATCCCTCGCCGGAACGAAGCGCTAGGTTAGCGAATCCGGGGGCAGATTTACAAATTGAGAGTTTTGGCTTTAGGAATGGCCGTCGAAGAGGCTTGTGACTGAGCCATCTTCAAAGACTTCCCGAATTGCCCGGCCAAGTAGCGGAGCGATCGAGAGCACGGTCAAACGGTCAAATTTAGCTTCCTCAGGGATTGGCAGAGTATTTGTGACAATCACTTCACTGACTCGAGAATTCTTCAAACGCTCTACCGCAGGACCAGAGAGGACCGCGTGAGTTGCGGCAACAATTACTTCCTTGGCGCCATCTTCAAAGAGTGCGTCTACTGCCTTAGTAATCGTTCCTGCTGTATCGATCATGTCATCGATCACTACGCAGGTCATTCCCTTTACATCACCAACCACACGTCCTGTAATCGATTCATTTGGAATGCGTGGATCACGTGTTTTGTGAATGAAAGCGATAGGAACCCCGCCCAACATATCTGACCAACGCTCAGCTACCCGCACGCGTCCTGAGTCAGGTGAGACGATAGTGAGTCTTGAGCGATCAACCTTGCTGCCGACGTAGTTTGTAAGAAGAGGCAATGCAAACAAGTGATCTACTGGGCCATCAAAGAAACCTTGAATTTGTGAGGTGTGAAGATCCACAACCATTAAACGAT
>JBAWYW010000150.1:0-2148 GCA_037143395.1 Actinomycetes bacterium
ACCCACGGATTAAAAGTCCGTTGCTCTACCGACTGAGCTATAGGCCCCACTGCAGCACTGCAATTATCAGCCAATTACACCTGTAATCACGGTCGCGAGGCGTAATCGTATCGGAGTTTTACCCTCCCAACCTCCGCATTAGGCCACTGTTAAGGTTGCTTCATGTCAGTCCTTGTTGCCGGTTCAACTGGATTAGCTGGATCAGCCATTGCGGCCGCGTTTGAATCCAAGGGTGAACAAGTAATTCGAGTCAACCGCTCGATAGTTGATTTGATGGATTTAGAGGCTACTCGGCAATTTCTCAAATCTTCCAGCCCTGCACTCGTTGTAGACGCAGCGGCTAAAGTAGGTGGAATCGGTGCCAATAATGATCATCCTGTCGAATTCCTGGCCGACAATATTCGAATTCAAAATAACTTAATGCAAGCAGCTTATGAAGCTGATGTCGAAAAATTTATATTTCTAGGTTCTAGTTGCATCTATCCGCGCGATTGCGCACAGCCAATCAAAGAAGAATATTTACTAACTGGTCCACTCGAAACATCAAATTCAGCTTATGCAATCGCAAAAATTACTGGTATTGAGTTAGTGAATTCTTACCGAAAAGAATACGGTCGAAAATGGATTTCACTTATGCCAACAAATTTGTATGGCCCTCGTGATAATTTTAATTTACAAACTTCACACGTCCTACCGGCATTAATCAGACGCTTTGTTGAAGCCGTAGAGTTAAGTGCACCGAGTGTGACTCTCTGGGGGTCAGGATCTCCACTTCGCGAGTTCTTACATGTCGATGACCTCGCATTAGCCGTAGTGCAGGCCTCTGAAAACTATGACTCTCCTTTGCACCTTAATGTGGGAACTGGACATGATTTACCCATTAGAGAGTTAGCCTTGTTAATCGCCTCACTGACTAACTATCAGGGCGAAATAGTCTGGGATACCAATAAACCCGATGGAACACCAAGAAAAGTGCTAGACGTTTCACGTATTAAAGCACTTGGTTGGGAACCCACAATTACACTTTCTGAGGGAATTGCATCAACAATTGCATGGTACAAATTTGCCAGCGCGAAAGGAGAGGCACGAAAATGAAAACACAGACAGCATTTATAACCGGTATCACCGGCCAAGATGGTTCATATCTGGCAGAGCTGCTCTTAAGCAAGGGTTATGAAGTTCACGGGCTAATTCGCAGATCATCCTCATTTAATACTTCTCGAATAGACCATATTTATCAGGACATCCATGAGCCAAATCCAAAACTTTTCTTACACTATGGGGATCTAATTGACGGTGTTGGATTGACTAATTTAATCCGTGAAATCCAGCCCGATGAGGTTTATAACTTGGGCGCCCAATCACATGTGCAAGTTTCATTTTCAATGCCACAATACACAGGACAAGTCGATGCAGTGGGTGCGGTTGGTTTGCTTGAGGCAATTCGCTCTGCTGAAGTTAACACGCGTTTTTATCAAGCAAGTACTTCCGAACTTTTTGGACAAACTCCTCCGCCGCAAAATGAAGAGAGTTTCTTTAAGCCTCAAAGTCCTTATGCTGCAGCAAAGTTAATGGCCTATTGGTGCACAGTTAATTACCGTGATGGCTATGGGATGCATGCATCAAATGGAATTCTCTTTAATCACGAATCTCCAAGGCGTGGTGAAACTTTTGTCACACGTAAAATTACAAGAGCTGTTGCCGAAATTGCAGCTAGTTCTAAAAAGAAACTATTTCTAGGAAACCTCGATGCAGTCCGTGACTGGGGTTTTGCAAAAGAATATGTAGAAACAATGTGGTTGATGCTTCAAAAAGATAAGTCGTCGGATTATGTAGTTGCCACAGGCGTGGGTGCAACAGTTAAAGATTTTGCCGCTGCAGCTTTTGCTCGTGCTGGACTAAATTGGCAGGACCACATTGAAGTTGATCAAAAATATATTCGCCCCACTGAAGTAGATGCCCTAATCGGTAATCCCACAAAAGCTGAGCGTGAATTGAATTGGAAAGCTAAAACTCATTGGAAGGAACTAGCTGAGTTGATGGTTGATGCAGATATTGAGGCGAAGAAAAACTAACGGCCATTTGCCGCACGCGCCAAGCGATCTCGGATAGCCACCGCAATCCCAATGCCAATGGGCTGCATAACAA
>JBAWYW010000151.1:0-2147 GCA_037143395.1 Actinomycetes bacterium
TAGCGCGCTCTGCTATACCGCCAGAAACAATTGCAGGAATAGCAGCAGCAAAAGTAAGTAAGAAGAAAAATTTGACTAGCTCGTAACCATTTTTCTCGGCCAGCAATTCCGCGCCAGAGAAAAAACTCACGCCATAAGCGATGCTATAGCCAATAAAGAAATACGCAATCGTTGAAACTGCAAAGTCGACCAAGATTTTGACCAATGCATTCACTTGGTTCTTTTTACGAACCGTTCCCAATTCTAGGAATGCAAAACCGGCATGCATCGCAAGAACCATGATGGCGCCGAGCAAGATAAATAAAGTATCGCTACCTGTTTTCAAAATTTCCATTAAATTCCCTCTCTTGTTTTTTGCATCATTATGGGGAAAAAATAATCCTAAATAAGTGCAAATTGCACCTATTTAGTGCAATAACCAGTCTAATATATGGTTTATGATGAAATTTCATACACCCAAGGGAAAACTCATGAAGACAGTTCTCGTTGTTTTAGCTGCTTGTGCAGTATTTTCTGGCCTAGCCCAGGCCCAAGAAAACATCAAAGTACTCAGTACTCAAGAATTGGTTAATGATTGCAAGCTCCCTGCAACCCCAGAATCTCGAAGTTTTTGTATTGGCTTTACTACCGCTATTTATGAAACCTATTTAGCTACCCGCCAACCCCAAAGCGCCAAACCTTTTATTTGCGTTAAGCAACCCGCCCCAGCACGTGATGAAGTGATCGGTGATTTTGTAAAGTTCGCACAATCAAATCAACAAATAGCTGATAAGCCGGCTGCAGGTGTGTTCTTAGGATTTATGGCTGCACGCTTTCCTTGTGCCAGAAAATAATTCACAGAACCTAGCAAACCTAAAATATATTTAAAGGATCAGTTGATATGAAAAAAATCGTCGCAATTGCTGTAGCAATTCTAGGTATCGCAGGCTGCTCAAATATGAGTAACACAGAACAACGTACACTTTCAGGTGCAGGTATTGGCGCAGCTGCTGGTGCAGTCGGCACAGCTATTTTCCACGGCAACCCTCTTTGGGGTGCAGTTGGTGGCGCGGCTGTTGGTGCGGCTTCTGGTTATGTATACGATGCATATAAGAAAGAGCAAGCATCACAATATAACTCTGGCTATAACGCTGGTAAAAATAATCAACCAGCTAAAACACCTAACTAAAACTAGCCTCGCCGTAAAAAATAACCCAGCTTGTATTAATTGATAAGCTGGGTTTTTATTTGAATCTGCCCTGCCAAAGCTTTATGAATAGGGCACTTATGTGCAATCTCCAGCAAGCGCTCTTTTTCTTCCGCATTCAGGCTGCCAATTAACTGAATATCGCGTGTAAATTTCTCAATATCATCTGCCCGCTCAATCTCAACAGTCACGATAGCATTCTCTAAACTCATTGCTTTACGGCTGGCATACATTTTTAAGGTCATGCTTGTGCAGGCTGCCAAGGCAGCACCTAAATATTCATGTGGACTTGGCCCAGTTCCACCACCACCCTTACCCACCTCTGCATCAGATAAAAAATGCAAATCACCTACGCTCAATTTTTGCTGGAGCGGGCCTTCGCCAAACTGCGACTCTACTTTTCTCATGGTGACCTTAAATGAATTAAATCGTTCTGATTATTTACCTAAACTCCGAGTTATGCTGAATGGGGTTTACTCACTTTGGCGACGGTGGGTAACTGAGCTTTTTTCCAAGCACTAAACCCACCCTCTAGATGTGCCACTTTTGGGACTCCCATTTTTTGGAGCATCTCAGTCGCTAAGGCAGAACGCCAAGCAGAAGCGCAATAAAGAACCAAATGTTTGCCTTCACCAAAGATTGGCTTGTAATAAGGACTGTCTGGATCAACCCAAAATTCCAGCATCCCTCTTGGAGCATGCATTGCATTTGGGATCATACCTTCGCGCTCTAATTCTCGAATATCACGAATATCTACAAAAACCGTATCGGGATCCCCCAGTAAGTCTTGTGCTTTTTCTAGGGAAACTGTTTCAATTTGGGCCATTGCGCGTGCAATAAGCTCTTCATAGCCAATCTTTAATTTCACCAAAATCTCCTAAAGTGACAAAGTCTTAAGGTATTGAATCACCTGCTACCATTCTGCTATGAACTTTACCCCTACAGAACTTGGCGCCAGCAT
>JBAWYW010000152.1:0-2134 GCA_037143395.1 Actinomycetes bacterium
TGTAAATCCCGCTGCGTCATGCCACGTTGACTTGCGCACGGCAGGTGAACCGTCGACAGAAGAACTCTGTTTATTTTGGGACACAGTCGCAAAGCGCGGTAAGAGGAGTTTAAGTAAGACAATCATGATTGTTCCGCCAATAAATTCAGCCAGAGCAAATTGCCAACCTAAGAGCACCCAGAGAACGAGCCCGAGTTCGACGACAAGGTTTGTGCTGGCGAACATAAAGATCATCGCCGTGGTGAAGTCTGCGCCCTTGTTGAATAAGGATTTTGCCGCAGAACTTGCAGCGTAAGAACAGCTTGAACTTATAGCTCCAAAAAATGATGCCTTAGCGACTGCAATAGGTTTGTGATCACCAAGTTGTCTTGCAATCGATGAACGTGATCCAAAAGCTTGGATGGCTCCTGAAATGCTAAAGCCAAGAACTAGAGCCCAGAAGGTTGCATAGAACATCCACCAACTATCACTGAGTGCTGAGAGGAATTTACTCACGCCTTAACTCTAGCGACGTTAGGTTTTAGTGGTGATCGAGTTCCTTGAGGTCGCTCAAAGTTGGAGCTGGAATCTGCGTTGCATGCGCTTGATTCATACGCTTGCGTAGTTTGCCTTTGAGCCCACGTGTTGCAGATTCAGGAAGAGGAGCTGGAAGAGCATCTGGTTGCTGATGTTGGGTGAGCGTCCACTTTTGCTCATCTGTCAGCTGCTCGTGCACTTCAATCATTTCTCCACTTGGAAGCATGACAAGGCGTCCGGTCTCCTTGCCATGAAGGACAAGGTCGCGATCAGCGCGTTGAAGTGAGAGACAGATTCGCTTGGTAATGATGAAAACGATTGGTGGAACGGTAAAGAGGCCAATGCGTGTGAACCACATAATTCCGTTAATCGTTAAGTGGAAGTGGGTCGCAATGATGTCGTTACCGCCATTAACAAGTGAAATAATCATGAATGAGATAGACATAGCGCCAAGTGCTGTGCGGTTAGGGGCATTGCGCGGACGATCAAGGAGATGGTGTTCACGCTTATCGCCCGTTACCCATGATTCAATAAATGGATAGAGAGCCATACCTGTGAATAAAATTCCAGGAAGAATTAAGCCCGGAAGCAAAATATTCCATGAAATCGTATGACCAAATGCATGTGTTTCAAGAGGCGGCGCCATTCGCACCAAACCATCAAGCCAACCCATATACCAATCGGGTTGTGAACCAGCAGAGATCTGTCCAGGTGTGTATGGACCATAAAGCCAAATTGGGTTGATAGATGCAACTGCGCCAAGGAATGCCGTTACGCCAAAGACAATAAAGAAGAATCCTCCAGCTTTAGCCATGTAGACAGGCATGAGTGGATAACCAACAACGTTCTTCTCTGTGCGACCTGGACCAGGAAATTGTGTGTGCTTCTGATACCAAACGAGCATTAAGTGAATGGTGATCAGCGCCAAGAAAAGTCCTGGCAATAGCAATACGTGCACCGTATAAATACGTGGGATAAATGCAGTTCCAGGGAACGGACCGCCAAATGCGAAGAAAGCTAGATACGAACCTACAACAGGTAAGGCCTGAATGATCGCTTCAGCAATACGGATACCCGTTCCTGAAAGAAGATCATCTGGAAGTGAGTAACCCAAGAATCCTTCAACGATTCCAAAGGTGAGAAGCCCGATACCGATGATCCAGTTGAATTCGCGTGGCTTACGGAAAGCTCCTGTGAAGAAAACACGGAAGAGGTGGGCGACAATTGCTGCCATAAAAATAAGCGCAGCCCAGTGGTGAATTTGGCGCATAAGTAGGCCACCACGAACATCAAAAGAGATGTGAAGGGTTGAAGCATATGCAGAAGACATGCTTACGCCTGAAAGAGGAGCGTAGGCACCGTTGTAAACAACATCGCGCTGTGAAGGGTCAAACCAAAATGTTAGGAATGTTCCAGACAGAAGCAAAATAACAAATGAGTACAAGCAAATTTCACCGAGCATAAATGACCAGTGATCAGGGAACACTTTTGTGAGGTTCTTCTTAAGCCATTTAGCGGCGCCAGTGCGCTCATCAACATAGTTAGCTACCGAACCTAAAGCTCTCTCGCTCTTTTTCACTTGGCACTCATTTCGTTCATGTTATCCATTTGAAGAATT
>JBAWYW010000153.1:0-2122 GCA_037143395.1 Actinomycetes bacterium
TGTCGAAGTTGAAGTGCATCTGCTCCCCCATATTCAGAGAGCAAAATCTCCTCCAATATTGGCCAATCAGATGCCGTGAGCTTTGCGCCTTTTTTAATCCTTATAACAACTTGGGCTAGTGAAAGCAGCGGCATTACTGCTGGGTTCTCGGCCAGAGCTAATGCAGTTGCATCAACGCTTAGTGGAATTCCATTCAGAGCAAAAGCACGTTGCAGTGCGCTTACTTCTTTGCCAGGAGCTCTAACGACTACCGCCATCTGTGACCATGGAAGGCCGATGCGCAGGTGCGCTGATTTAAATGCATGGGCGATGTAATTTGCTTCTTCACTGACTCCAGAGAGCTTTGCTAAATCAACCTTACCTTTCTGCTCCTTTGGCACACTCTTTCTTAACCGAGTAGGTGACGCCCCTTTAAAGTGTGAAGAAACTTCCATCACTACATCTGTAATTGCATGTGCACTTCGAAATACTTGATCTAAGACAATTCTTCTCTCGGTCACCGCATCAAGTGCACGTGCTAAACCATCTGGATCTGCCCCGCGAAAACGCCCGATTGCTGAATCGGGATCGGCAAAAATAAGAAGGTCATCAGGTGCAAGCAGTTTAAGTAACTCTCTTTGAGAGAGATCACTCTCTTGGAATTCATCCACGATGATTGTTGTGTAGCGTGATCGATATAGATCTAATCTTTTGCTGTCGCTTCCAAGTAGGGCTAATGCTTCATGAATGATGGCGCTGGGATCAATGCGAACAAGGCCATCACCTACTGTGGCGCTTTGTAATTCAGAGCTGAAGTAATAATGCGACCAAAAATGCGCAGCGCCATCCCAGTACTTCTCACTCAGTTCAACGCCTTTGGCCTGTAAATCTTTTGCATTAAGCCCAAGCTCAGTTGCTCGCAGAATTAAGTCGCGTACCTCTCGGACAAAACCTCTTGTCATAAGTGCCTGCTGTAAATCTGGGTGCCACGGAACATTCACTAATGGGTTTTGCACCATTGCTTTAATAGCAGCATCTTGTTCGGCGCCCGAGATTAAAACGTAGCGGAGAGGATCTTCACCTAACTTTTCGTTAAGGATCGAGAAGGCAAGTGAATGAAATGTTCGAGCAAGAGGTTCAAAAGAAGTTGAGCCTGCGCGCAGAGCTATCTGATCACGCAGATCTGCAGCACGTTCACGACCATAGGTAATGATCAGAATTGAATTCGGATCAACACCGGCATTGACGCGCGCAATGACAGATTCGACAAGCGTTGTTGTTTTGCCAGTTCCAGCGCCTCCATAAACAACGAGGGGTGTACCGCGGTGGCTAATGACTTGGGCTTGCGCAGGAGAAAAAGTAAAAGCTGGCAAGACGCTCTCGCGCCTCACCAGCCTTAATTCTTTTTCACCCTTGAGGTAAGCCATAGGCCTATCTAACTAGCAAGGGCTGACAGAAGCACCTATTCAGCGTTCTGATTGACCTTCTTTGCCCGGCCCACGTTACGTGCTCGTTCACTTTGATCGAGAATTACCTTACGAACGCGAACGCTCTTGGGTGTTACTTCCACGCACTCATCCTCGCGGCAGAATTCCAAAGCCTGTTCAAGGTTTAGTAATTTTGGAGGAACGATGCGGTTGGCATCATCGGCGCCAGAAGAGCGCATGTTTGTTAGCTTCTTTTCACGAACAATATTGACATCCATATCTTCGGTGCGTGAATTTTCTCCAACAATCATGCCTTCATAAACTTCAGTTCCGACTTCAAGGAAGATCACACCGCGCTCTTGAACTCCGTCTACCGCATATGCGGTAACAGTTCCGCGACGATCTGCAACAAGAGAACCACTCAAGCGAGTACGAATCTCACCATTCCAGTTTTCATATCCATCAAAGACGTGGTGAATAAGACCTGTTCCACGAGTTTCTGTAAGAAATTCGGTACGAAAACCGATAAGACCACGTGAAGGAACTTTGAAATCTAAACGAATCCAACCAGTTCCGTGGTTCACCATCTGCTCCATACGGCCTTTACGAAGAGCCATGAGCTGAGTTACTACTCCCAAGAACTCATCTGGAATATCAATACTCAAGCGCTCCATTGGCTCTTGAAGTTTTCCATCAACTGTCTTGAGAACCACTTG
>JBAWYW010000154.1:0-2058 GCA_037143395.1 Actinomycetes bacterium
TAACTACGTAAGGTAAGGATGAAATGCCTGCTTTAGTGTTGTTGGGTGCCCAATGGGGCGATGAGGGCAAGGGTAAAGCGACAGACATCCTTGGCGACCGTGTTGATTATGTTGTTCGCTATCAAGGTGGAAACAATGCTGGTCACACAGTTGTTATCGGTGATCAAAAATATGCCCTTCACCTTCTCCCTTCTGGAATCTTGAGTCCCAACGTCGTTCCTGTTATCGGCAACGGTGTTGTGATTGATCCTTCTGTTTTGTTGGAGGAAATTCGCGGACTCAACGAGCGTGGCATTGACACATCAAAACTCAAGATCAGCACTAACGCGCACTTGATTACTCCTTATCACCGCACCATCGATAAAGTTTCTGAAAGATTCCTCGGAAATTCAAAAATCGGAACAACAGGCCGCGGTATTGGTCCTGCCTATGCTGACAAGATCAATCGCATCGGTATTCGCGTCCAAGATCTCTTTGATCCGTCCATACTTCGCCAAAAGATCGAAGCAGCGCTTCGCGATAAGAACCAAGTTCTTATCAAAGTATTTAACCGCAAAGGCATTGAAGTTGATGATGTATTAAACGAGTACCTCGGCTACGCCGAAGTTCTAAAGCCTTATGTCACTGACACAGTACTTCTGCTTGATCAAGCTCTCAAAGCAGGTAAGACAGTTCTTTTGGAAGGCTCTCAAGGAACTCTGCTCGATGTTGATCACGGCACTTATCCCTTTGTTACCTCTTCTAATCCAACAGCAGGCGGAGCATCTACGGGTTCAGGTATTGGACCAACAAAGATCACTCGCGTTATTGGAATTGTTAAGGCTTACACAACTCGCGTTGGTAGTGGCCCTTTCCCAACAGAACTTTTCGATGAAGATGGAGAGAAGCTGCGCACAATTGGCGGAGAAGTAGGCGTAACAACTGGGCGAGCACGTCGTTGTGGTTGGTATGACGCTCCTATTGCTCGTTATGCGGTGCGTGTGAATGGATTAACAGATTTCTTCCTCACAAAGCTTGATGTGTTAACCGGCTGGGAGAAGATTCCTGTCTGTGTTGCCTATGAGATTGATGGCAAGCGCGTAGAAGAACTTCCTGCATCACAATCTGATTTTCACCACGCAAAACCTATTTATGAATACCTACCTGGTTGGTCTGAAGACATCAGCAAAGCTCGCAAGGTCTCTGATCTACCTAAAAATGCCCAGGATTATGTGAAGTTCTTAGAAAATATCTCAGGAGCACCTATGAGTGCGATCGGAGTAGGCCCAGGACGCGATGAAACAATCGTTGTAAAGGATTTGATTTGAGAGTTCTTCTAATTGGCTCTGGAGGGCGTGAACACGCACTTGCCGCAGCAATGATCGAAGATCCACAACTTGAATCACTTCACGTAGCACCTGGTAATCCTGGAATCGCGCAGATCGCTATCTGTCATGCGATTGATATAGATAATAATCAAGCAGTAATCGAACTTGCCCAACAATTAGATATAGATCTTGTTGTTGTTGGTCCAGAGAAACCTTTAGTAAATGGCTTGGCTGACGCCCTTCGTAAAGTAAAGATCGCATGTTTTGGTCCATCTGCCGCGGCAGCGCAACTAGAGGGAAGCAAAGACTTTGCTAAGCAAGTAATGAAAGATGCTGGAGTTCCAACAGCAAAGAGCTACACCTGCACAAATCAAGCTGAAATTGAAAAAGCACTCGATGCATTTGGCGCTCCATATGTGGTCAAGCACGACGGTTTAGCAGCTGGCAAAGGTGTTGTTGTAACAAATGATCGCGCCGAAGCGGTTGCTCATGCGCTTTTATCTCCTCGCGTTGTTATTGAAGAGTTCTTAGATGGTCCCGAAGTATCACTCTTTGGTATTTCAGATGGCGCTCACATTGTTGCTATGCAGCCTGCGCAAGATTTCAAACGTGCTTATGACGGTGATGCTGGTCCTAATACTGGAGGCATGGGTGCTTACTCACCACTGCCCTGGGCGCCCAAAGACATCATGGAGCAGACACTAGAAAAAGTTTTACATCCCACTATCGCTGAGATGGCGGCAAGAGGAAC
>JBAWYW010000155.1:0-1993 GCA_037143395.1 Actinomycetes bacterium
ACCACTTTTCAGGAGTTATTTACCAGCCATTCACTTTGATCGTCAGAGTTCACAGAGGTCTGAATGTCACACTATTTGTACTTCCTCAGTGTATTTGCCTGTTTATGAGAGGAGGTAACCATGCAACAGGTAATCGACATTCCAGAATGCATATTTTGTCATTCTAAAGAGTTAGAGCTCTTTTATAGCAAAGAGAGTGGCCTCATCGTTCAGTGTGATGAGTGCGGCTATTCTCGCGTTGCAACAAATGAGCATCTCAATTCAGAGGTCATCCCTTTGCTTGCAGGCTAACTAGGTTTAGTTTTTAGTTGACGTCAAACCTATCTAGCATCATTACTTTGTCCCATGCGGTGACAAAGTCTGCAACAAACTTCTCCATTGAATCACTTGTTGCATACACCTCAGCTAGTGCACGAAGTTGTGAATTCGATGCAAAGATGAGATCAGAACGAGATACGCCCGCTGGAACTTGTCCTGGGAGCAGACGCAAAAGGTCACTGAAGAAGCGATTAGAAAGCACACCTTGCTGCAATGCCCGGATGCCACCAACCAAAACGGTCAGCTCTGGAGCCGTTAGTCCCATCAACGAAGCCTTATCGACCAATAAAACTTCAACTGGTTGCGTAACACCCTTTGATGCAAAGTCACGGAATCCTTCAGCTTTAGGTTCTAGTACTGCAAATGAATGTACATCTGTTTGTTCCTGAGTTGCATCGCCTCGGCCACCTGTGAAAGGAACCTTGATCTTTACACCAGCCTTTTTTGCTGCTGATTCAATTGCAGCAACACCGCCGAGAACAATTAAGTCAGCCATTGTTACCTTGCTTTTAGTACTGCTCTTATTAAATTTACTTTGGATACCCTCGTAAACTTTAAGAACTTTATCTAGTTGTGCTGGCTTATTAGCCTCCCAATTGCGTTGTGGCTCAAGACGAATACGAGCACCATTTGCGCCACCGCGCTTATCAGTATGACGATAGGTAGATGCAGATGCCCAAGCGGTCTCAACTAATTCAGCAACTGTTAGACCAGAATCAAGGATTGTCTTCTTTAGATCTGTGACATCTTTACCACTCACTGGTTTTGCTTTTGGTGCTGGAACTGGATCCTGCCAAATGAGTCGTTCACTTGGGACTTCTTTGCCCAGATAGCGATCAATAGGCCCCATGTCACGGTGAGTTAATTTGAACCAAGCACGTGCAAAAGCATCTGAAAGTGCATCTAAATCACCCAGGAACTTTCGTGAAATCTTCTCGTATGCGGGGTCATAACGAAGTGCTAGATCTGTTGTATGCATGACAGGTTGGTGGAACTTTGTTTTGTCATAGGCATCTGGAACAAGGTTTGCAGCTGCGCCATCTTTTGGAACCCATTGAATGGCTCCACCTGGGCTCTTTGTTTTCTCCCACTCATAAGCAAACATGGTGGTCAAATATTCGTTATCCCATCGAGTTGGCGTGCCTGTCCATGCACCTTCAAGTCCGGAAGAAATAGTGTCTGATCCATTTCCTGTTCCCAAGGTATTTAACCAACCAAGACCAACTGCTTCAATGGGTGCACCCTCTGGCGCAGGTCCGACATACTTACTTGGATCACCAGCACCGTGAGTCTTACCAAATGCGTGGCCACCAGCAATCAGGGCAACTGTCTCTTCATCATTCATTGCCATGCGGGCAAAAGTTTCTCGGATGTCGCGAGCTGAAGCCAAGATATCTGGATTCCCATCTGGGCCTTCTGGGTTTACATAAATCAATCCCATTTGAACTGCAGCCAATGGATTATCTAATTCACGATCACCTTTGTAGCGCTCGTTTGTCAGCCACTCAGATTCTGCTCCCCAATAAGTCTCATCTGGTTCCCAAACATCAGCACGGCCACCTCCAAAACCAAATGTTTTAAAACCCATTGATTCAAGAGCGCAGTTGCCAGCCAAGATCATTAAATCAGCCCATGAAATACGGCGACCATATTTCTCTTTAATTGGCCACAATAA
>JBAWYW010000156.1:0-1980 GCA_037143395.1 Actinomycetes bacterium
GAGTGGGCCGATGGGAAAGTCCCCTCTTTGAAGGCAAACTTTGAAGATGACGTATTAGCCATCTATGGAACTTCTCAAGGATCATCTGCGGAAGAGATCATCAAAGGCTTCATATCTACGCAGTCACATTACGTGGCGATTATGGCTTACCTGGCCCGTGGAATAGATGATGATGTTACAAAACTTCGTCCACTACTTGCAGAGAAAATGAACCGCGGAGTTACAGTCGGTTGGGGCCCAAGGTTTCTCCACTCCACAGGTCAATTCCATAAAGGTGGCCAACACAACGGAGCTTTCTTGCAAATCACCGGAGAAAATCTAAATGATATTCAGATACCAGGACAGAAATTCTCTTTTCACACACTTCTTATGGCTCAAGCTCTTGGAGATGGGCAAGCACTGGGAAGCAGAGATTTTCCTGTGTTACGCGTTCACTTGAAGAATCGAAAAAAAGGTATTGCTCAACTGATTGAGATTATCAGTAAGGCTTAGTCGTCACCGCGTAGCTTTGACAAAGCATCGGCAAGAATCTTTGAAGCTTCTGCTTCGCTGCGGCGCTCTTTAACATAGGCAAGGTGAGTCTTGTACGGCTCATTTTTCAAAGGTAGAGGTGGCTTGTCTTTATCTAATCCAGCTGGATAACCACAACGTGGGCAATCCCATTCATTAGGAATTGCAACTGTGCCATCTTCGGCAAATGAAGGACGAGTTTCGTGTCCATTTGCACACCAGTAGCTCACACGGAAACGGGCAATAGCCTCCCCGCGCTCTGCTTCACCCATTGGTCCCGCACCGACGCGACTTCCACGGATTGCACTACCGGCCATCATTACTCCTATGTTCGTTACTACTTATGGTCAAAACAATTAATCGCTTACTTAAGATATAAACCAAGTGCTACTACGCCAGCAAACCAAAGACCACCAACAACAATTGTGATCCGATCGAGGTTCTTCTCGACGACAGAGGAGCCGCCATAGTTGGAAGAAATTCCTCCACCGAATAGGTCAGATAGACCACTTCCTTTGCCCTTGTGAAGCAAAACTAACAAGATCATCAAGATACTTGTTATAACCAAGAGGATGGAAAGTGCTAAAGCCACGATGAAACTCCTTCATGAAATCTAGACGCTAAGGATAGCGGGTCAAATGGGGTTAAGAAGCCTTCGCTACACGGTGGAACTTGGCGATTCGGGCGAACTCTTCAGGGTCCAAGCTGGCTCCCCCTACGAGGGCGCCATCAATATCTGATTCATTCATGATCTCTAGAATATTGGCAGATTTCACTGAGCCTCCATAGAGAACACGTGCTTCTTGTGCAATTTCATTTCCTGCGATTGTTGCAAGAGCTGAACGAATTGCAGAACATACTTCCTGGGCATCTGCTGGGGTCGCTGTCTTGCCCGTTCCAATAGCCCACACAGGTTCATAAGCAAAGACAATTTTCTTGAGATCTGGTTTATGAAAACCAGAAAGAGCGGCTTGTACTTGCGCGACAACATGGGCAACGTGAGTTCCTGCTTCACGAATTGAAAGATCTTCACCAATGCACAGAATCGGAGTCAACTCGTTTGCTAGCGCAGCCTTTATTTTGGTTGCAACGAGGGAGTCGCCTTCATTATGAATAGTTCTACGCTCTGAATGACCAATAAGTACATACGTGCATCCAAGTTTGTTGAGCATTGATCCAGAGATATCACCTGTAAATGCTCCTGATGCTTCTGGAGATAGATCTTGAGCGCCATATTGAAGCTTAAGGCGATCACCGTCGATCAAAGTTTGAACTGAACGGATATCGGTGAATGGCGGGAAAATGACAACTTCAACTGCTTCATAGTCGCGCTCCTCAAGTGAGTACGAGAGCTTCTGGGTAACGGCTATTGCTTCAAGATGATTTAAGTTCATCTTCCAGTTGCCAGCGATTATTGGTTTACGCATTTTCCAGGACCTCAATTCCAGGTAGGGATTTTCCTTCTAGATA
>JBAWYW010000157.1:0-1834 GCA_037143395.1 Actinomycetes bacterium
CATCACGGATCTACCCGGGCACAACCAAGCCGGCTGTAGACAAATTAAATCTCACAGTAAATGACGGGGAGTTCCTCGTACTTGTTGGCCCATCTGGCTGTGGAAAATCAACGTCATTACGCATGCTTGCAGGTCTTGAAGAAGTAGATGGCGGAGCTATCCGTATTGGTGACCGCGACGTTACCCATGTCGCCCCAAAAGATCGCGATATCGCGATGGTCTTCCAGTCATACGCTCTTTATCCGCATATGTCAGTTGCAGAAAACATGGGCTTTGCTCTGAAAATCGCTGGCATCGATAAAGCCGAACGCGATCGCCGAGTACTAGAAGCCGCAAAACTCCTTGATCTTGAAGATTATTTAGATCGCAAGCCAAAGGCGCTTTCTGGTGGTCAACGCCAACGTGTTGCCATGGGACGAGCAATCGTTCGTGAACCGCAAGTGTTCTTGATGGATGAACCACTATCAAACCTTGATGCAAAGCTTCGTGTTGCTACTCGCACACAAATTGCTGCGCTTCAACGTCGTCTGGGAATTACAACGGTTTACGTCACCCACGATCAAGTCGAGGCAATGACTATGGGAGACCGTGTTGCGGTTCTCAAAGATGGTGTGCTGCAACAAGTTGATACACCTCGTAATCTTTATGACAATCCAGTCAATGCATTCGTTGCTGGCTTCATTGGCTCACCTGCGATGAACCTCTTGACTGTTCCTGTTTCAGGGGGACAAGCACTCCTTGGTAATCTAAAGGTTGCAGTGCCAGCAAGTTCTGGTTCACAAGTAACTGTTGGTGTTCGTCCAGAAGGTTTCACGCCTTCTTCATCTGGCTTTGATGTTCTAGTTGAAGTAGTTGAGGAACTCGGTTCTGATGCTTTCGTATATGGAAAGCCAGTGGATCCATCGGTGAAGTTTGCAAATGTCACAGATGAGGGCGCTCAAATCATTGTTCGCTGGGATCCAAAGAATCCGCCAAAGGCTGGCGCGACAGTAACTGTTGAAGCTAATCCTTCAGCGATTCACTTCTTTGACGCTGCAACAGGAGTTCGAATTAACAAATAGTAGTTAACGTAAAAAACCCCGAGCATCAACGCTCGGGGTTTTTTAATGCTCTATCTATGCAAGTGCTTTTTGAAGATTCTCATCAATGGCAGCTAAGAAATCTTGGGTATTTAGCCATGGAGAATCTTTTGAAATCAAGAGTGCTAAGTCCTTTGTCATCTTGCCCGACTCAACGGTTTGAACACATACAGACTCGAGAGTCTGGACAAATTGAGCAAGCTCGGCATTGTTATCCAACTTTGCTCTGTGTGCTAAACCCTGCGTCCAAGCAAAGATCGATGCAATTGGGTTAGTTGAAGTCTGCTTACCTGCCTGATGATCACGATAGTGACGTGTGACAGTTCCATGCGCAGCTTCTGATTCAACGATCTTTCCATCTGGAGTTGTGAGAACTGATGTCATTAAGCCGAGTGAGCCATAACCTTGCGCGACGGTATCTGACTGAACATCTCCGTCGTAGTTCTTACATGCCCAGACATAGCCACCTTCCATGCGAAGTGACATAGCAACCATGTCATCAATGAGGCGGTGTTCATACCAAATCCCAGCCGCATCAAATTTTGCCTTGAATTCAGCATCGAAGATCTCTTGAAAGATATCTTTGAAACGACCGTCATACGCCTTCAGGATTGTGTTTTTGGTTGAGAGGTAAACCGGGAATTTGCGACTAAGGCCATAGTTTAAAGAGGCACGAGCAAAGTCACGAATAGAGTCATCGAGGTTGTACATTGCCATTGCAACACCGGAACCAGGGAAATCAAAGACTGTATGTT
>JBAWYW010000158.1:0-1829 GCA_037143395.1 Actinomycetes bacterium
TATTTTCTAGAGCATGAAGAAAAAAGAAAACAGTTAGCTGAAGAACTTTATGAATATTTTTCTAAAGAAAGAACGATGTTGAGTGGAATAAAGGAGTGTATGAAGCATGAGATCGTTACAAGTATTTAAACCGTTTTATAGAACAAATGAAATAACTGGCGCTGAAACAATTGGCGTTTCAAGCGGCGCATCTGTTCCGGAGATTTTGGTCGATGATCTTTTGAAAGAGCTTTCGCGTCGCGGCTACTCGGATGTTCAGACCGTGACGGCGACTGAGGAGCATCTACTTTTTGCAATGCCTCCTGAGCTTCGTAAAGATCTCAAAGCTGCTGGCAAGTAATTACTCGACCCAATTGAGGGTTCGCTCAATTGCTCGCTTCCAATTTTTATATCCAGTTGTGGCTAAGGCACTGCCATGCGCGGGTGACCAACGAGCAGACTCTTTCCATTGATTGCGTAGTGCATCAATATTTGGCCAAACACCTACGGCGAGGCCAGCTGCATAGGCAGCTCCAAGCGCGGTGGTTTCACTCACTACAGGCCGAGATAGCGCAATCTGCAATATGTCAGATTGAATCTGCATACAGAGATTGTTCTGCGTGATTCCGCCATCTACGCGCAGCTCCTTGAGCTTCACACCAGTCTCACTCGCCATCGCATCGATCACATCTTTAGTTTGATAAGAAATCGCTTCAAGGGTAGCGCGGGCTATATGTGCTCGGGTGGCTGCGCGAGTGAGGCCAACTAATACGCCTCGGGCATCACTTCGCCAATATGGTGCAAATAGACCTGAGAATGCCGGAACGAAGTAGACCCCACCATTATCTGGTACCGATGCAGCGAGCGCCTCGATCTCAGATGCTTGATGAATGATTCCTAGTTGATCGCGTAACCACTGCACTGCAGATCCGGTCACAGCGACAGATCCTTCAAGGGCATATCGAGCTGGCTCATCGCCGAATTTGAAACATACCGTTGTCAGCAAACCTTGAGTAGATCGAACAATTTCAGTGCCAGTATTTACGAGCGCAAAGTTTCCAGTGCCATAGGTGCACTTAGTATCACCGCGTTCAAAGCAGAGTTGTCCGACCATTGCTGCATGTTGGTCACCAAGGATTCCAGCGATCGGTACTTCGGCACCAAAGATGCCATCACTAGTTGTATGTGCGTAAATCTCGGATGAGCTCTTGATTGATGGAAGTGAATCTTCGGGTACGCCAAAGATATTTAAGAGCTCAGGATCCCATGCAAGAGTTTCTAGGTTCATCAACAATGTACGTGAGGCATTTGTAACATCTGTGATGTGAACTTTCTTCGTGAGATTCCAGACCAACCACGAATCAATTGTGCCAATCTTGAGAGTTCCGGACTCTGCTGCCTTCGCAACTTCTGGCACATTCTGAAGCAGCCAACTGATCTTGCTCCCTGAAAAATATGGCGCAATGGCGAGCCCAGTTTTATGCGTAATTAAATTTTTCTGCTCATCATTAAAGGTATCGAGCACGACCTGGCCGCGAGTGTCTTGCCAGACGATTGCGTTGTAGAGAGGTTTTCCTGTGCTGCTATCCCATGCAACTGTTGTCTCGCGCTGATTGGTGATCCCAATAGCTGAAAGATCTTTGCCCGCTAAACCTGCACTCTTGAGGGCAGCTGCAATGACATTGGAAACTTTGAGCCAGATCTCTAGGGCATCATGCTCAACCCATCCGGCCTGCGGAAGGATTTGGGAATGTTCTTCTTGGGCGCTGGCGACGACCTTGCCACTTTCATCAAAGATCATGAACCGACTGCTTGTCGTTCCTTGGTCTAGCGCGCCGACATATCTCATA
>JBAWYW010000159.1:0-1808 GCA_037143395.1 Actinomycetes bacterium
AGGAATGCGCGTTTCATGGGGTAACTATGACTTCCAATCCTGAGAAGTATCTGAGCAAAGGCTCTGCTCGGCCTATCAACCTCACCTCTTCATTGGATTTGCAGCGTATTCCGCCGCTAAGACCTGTCCTAAGACGGTTGCGCCTTGATCCCATGTAATTCCATAGACATGGTTAAAGGCTGTCGCCCAATCTTCTCCATTAGCTCCCAGCGCATAGAGAGCCATCGTCGATTGTGGGCCGCCAATTGCAATCAGTGCTTCAACAGCTGAGAACCCAATGGAATATGCCAATGACCAATTTTGATTCCCAGGACCTGTCTCCTGGTAATCCACTAAGAATGACTTCAAAGAGTCTGCCGTAAAGGCAGGAGGGTTGGCATTAGGTGATGGTTTATTTGCCACCGTGCGATTACGAACTTCCAGATAACTTTGAAGGTTATCTATAAAGACGCTTATGCCGATTCCATTTGCTTGACCTTCTGAATACCACCATGGGGTAAATGCATGAGATTGATCTGCTGAAGTATTTTGGCCAGCCGCAAGTGGCTTATTGATAAATTGAGCGAATTGATAGTTGTGCGTTACCTCGTGATTGACCTGGGTCATAGCTTGGCTATTTGCTTGTAACCAGAAATCTCCATAGCCAGTCTCAACAGAGTAGAAAGTAAATCCATCTGATTTACCGCCGTCTTTAAAATCCACTGCCATTCCACCGGAGCAATTAAGCGCTGTACCTCCACTCATTTCACAATTTCCCTGAAGGATGCGATTTATATTCTCTTGTCGAGTAAATGCTCCAACGATTCCTAGCTTTTTGAAGAGAATGGGTGCTTGTGCCTCTGCCCACTTTTCATCAGCTGCGCTATTTACAATTGCAGAATACGTTGGGAAGGTTTGAAAACCGCTAAATAGTTTGTACTCGCGTTTAAGAGACTTAGTGATGAGCTCCATCGATGCCTTGGTATTAGGACCGATTTCAATTGTTGTCGGAATATTTACATCTGAATTTGCTGCAATCACATCTTGAACTCGTTGCCACGCTACCTGAGGGATCTGTGAGTAACTACTTGCCGCATTTGCAAAGGTGATTGCTCCACTTTGAGGTACAGGAAGTGGGATAGGAATCGGAGCCTTGAGCGCTGCTGGGGTCGCCTTTGCCGTTGGAGTTGCAGAAGCTGTTGGTGTGGGCGATGCAGAAGCTGTTGGTTCTGCAAAGGGAGCTGGTGTTGCTGCCGCACCAGCTGCCGTCCAGATGAGTTTCTTTCCTGACTTAGCGCACTTGAGTTTGGTGCCTGCACTTGTTGTTGTACTGCCAACCTTTGAACACGTGCTACCTGCTTTTGGCCCTGCAGCGTCTGCAGAAGCGGAGATCATTCCTAGGAGAATTATCGAGGGCATCAAGAGCGCTAAAAACTTTTTCATGCCAGAAATGGTGCCACACCCCAGTGGTTTCTACTCTGAGTGGAAGGCAAAGGCTTCATCGTGGAAGCGGTTCTTAGGCACACCAAGGTCCTCAGCGGCCTCTTTCACGGTCTCTACAAGGGGCCCAGGGCCGCAGATATAGATATCTGAGTCAGAGATACGGGGGACCAGCGCCTTGAGCGCCTTGGCATCCATCGGATGTTCCCGACGAGATCCCACCAAGTAATGCACTCGAGTCAACCCACCAGAATTTGCCACCAAGTAATCGAGTTCATCTTTAAGAACTAAATCCTCAGCCCGCGATGCTCGATAGATAACATCGAGCTGCACGCCATTTTTAAATTCATCCATCAGCGCACGAATCGGAGTGATTCCCACACCGCCAC
>JBAWYW010000160.1:0-1794 GCA_037143395.1 Actinomycetes bacterium
AGAACTAAATGTTCAAAGGGAGTTAACTCTCTCTGCATAACCGTGATGTCTTTTATCATTGTCTTCACCTCTCCTTTAGAAGAGTAGCACTGGGGCTAGCGCTCACAACAGGGGTAGTGAGTGCCAGCACTCGCCGAACCCAGGGCTCAGGCTCAGAAGTAGTCATACCTTCAAGACATGGGAATTTTTGGACACTTTATGAATCTGAAAGCTGTTTATTTGCACTGGGGTTGGCTTCAAATCTCGGTTACAAATTTGCTCATCATTCTGTCGATGCTGGCTCTTTTTGCACTTGCCTTGGTTCTTCCTTTTCCACGCGAGAGGAACAACAGAGAATGAGCAAAAACGATAGACCTCTTTGGACAGCGAAGTTACGTGGCGCGTGGCAGAGGAACTTGCCGATTGAAAAGCTGTTACCAGATACCCAGCCCGCATATGTTTCGAGTTGGATCTATACGTTTGGCGTTCTGACCCTTTCTTCACTTGCGGTAATTATCGCTTCTGGCTTAGTTCTAGCTTTTGAAGGGCCAAGTTGGTATCACATATCTAATGTTGGACATTTTGTTAACAGTCTTCATTTTTGGAGCGTTCAGTTCTTCTTCATCTTTATGGTGATTCACCTCTGGGGTAAATTCTGGATGGCAGCATGGCGCGGTCGCCGTATGGCAACATGGATGACCGGGGGCGTTGCATTCGTTGCATCCATTGCGACTGCATTTACTGGCTACCTTGTTCAAACAAACTTTGACTCACAGTGGATTTCCTTTGAGGCAAAGGATGGATTTAACTCCGTTGGAGTTGGAGCATGGTTTACCGTGACGAATCTAGGGCAGATGCTTTTACTCCACGTTGCATTCTTACCGCTCATTTTGGGTGTGCTCACAATTTTGCACGTCTTACTTGTTCGAGCTAAGGGAGTTGTTCCTCCTATCGATGCCTTCTCCCAAAGAAGCAACTCAAAGGTGGCAAAAAAGTGAAGAAGTCCTATGTCGATCAATTAGATAGTGCCCCTTGGCTTGGTCGCACACGGCGCTATGACATTATTAAAGAAGGAACCATTGCTCTTCTGATCGTCACATTGCTCACAATTGCTGCATCTATGTTCTTTGGTTCACCAGATGATAAGCAATTGACCTTTAAATCATGGGCAGTTACTTCCCCTTCCGATTTTTACCAGACGGCAGTTCATGAGATTGCAGGCTCAAGTGAATCAGCAGGATATGGAGCTCCCTATAACAGGGCATCAGATGGAGTAAATGTTGGTCCACTTCATCTTGCAAAGATATTTGGCGTGAGCCACCCAGTTAATTCTGTGAATGACTTTGTTATCACCCCGCTCTCCACACAAGTAAATACCCCAGAAGTTAGCGCAGGATTAAAAGCATGGAGCGCCGCAGACTCAAAGATGCAGCAAACATGGGCAACTAAGTATGACGAGGCAGTCACCAAAGCAAATGGCGATCTAGCCAAGATATTTGCTGGCTCTGCAGATTTTGGTCCCGTACCTGCTTTGATCAGCGGCTTGCTATCTATGGCCCAGAGTGGCTCATTAGACGCAGTACTGCTCTCCCAAGGAAACTATTTCCAGTTTGATAACACTAAGCAAACCTTGTTTATGGGTGATGGAAATTATTTCAACGACCAGAGCACGGCGTCACATTTGCAAGGTGATACATGGGGAATGATGAATGAAACGGGTCGTTATCCCGGTCAAGCATGGCTATGGCTGTATTCATTCTGGTATCAAATTCCGCCATTTAACAATGGAGATCAGCATCCATTCGGAGCGAATGC
>JBAWYW010000161.1:0-1794 GCA_037143395.1 Actinomycetes bacterium
TAATTAGTGATGAAACTGATAAACGCTGAGGGAGGTAGATATTTTCAGTACTGCCTCTTTCTTTTACCTGCGCGATAAGAGATTGAGCATCTGAGAGAAGTGAGGCTCTCTGAATATCTTTTTCTGCAGTAAGTAGAGCTGCGATATCCATGGCCTGAGCGGCAAGCACTTTCTCTGCCGATTCTTGGATGAGCGCAGCGCGTGAGCGGGACTCTGGCCACTGCGCGCTTCGTGGACTTATTAGATCTGGATTCTCATCAGCCTTCTCAGCCTGACTAATAATTGAGGCCGGATCTTTTTTCTCACAGAATTCATAAGCGAGACTAAATAAGGCACTTGCATCAACTGCGCGCTTGCCATCTCTAAACCATGTAGCGGTGCAGAGTAGATGCGTCTTTGCTCTTGTAAATGCAACATACCCAAGTCTGAACTCTTCTTGAATTTTACGCTCTTGCCAATGATGACTGAACTTATCAAGTGATTTCTTTACCTCACTAGCTTTCACATTATTGCTATGAGGAAATTCAAAGTCTTCAAATTGCAGGTAATCACCCCTAAATTGCAGTGGCAATGAACCTGAATATTTAGTCCAAGCCGATGAGCTGCGTTCCTTTCCAGGAAATACGCCATCGATAAGTCCGGGCACGCAAACAACATCCCACTCGGCACCTTTTGCGCTGTGAACAGTGAGAAGTTGAACGGCGCGATTATTTACCGTAATTGTTGCTGGCTTGAGTCCACCCTCACGTACCTCAGCGGCATCTAACCACAGCAGGAATGTTGAAAGACTTCCACCTGCACGTTGGAAAGTTGCCGCTTCATCAAGGAATTTATCTAGGTGTCTGCGCCCTTTGTCCCAACCATCACGCACTAAGACTTCTGTATCAAGATTTAAGAAGCGTTCTGCTTCGATAATCATGTCGGTAATAGAACCGTGTAATTCTCGCCTGAGCTGAGTGATCTCTGCTTTAAATTCCTTTAATCGCTTATATCCTTCTGCTGAAAAAGATCCTTTAGGTGCGTCATCAATATATTCCAGAGCCTCAATGATGGAACCAATGGCAAAATCGTCAGCTTCAAGAAGAGAGCCATCTCCTGTCTCTAAAATTTCTTCTAACCGATCACTTCTCCTGATTTGAGATTTCTTGGCGATATCTCTGGAATAGGAGCCAAGCGCCGCAAGATCTTTAGGTCCAAGTGCTAGTCGTGGGCCAACAAGTAGGCGCGCGAGTGCGGTTCCAGCATCCGGAAATGTCACAGTGCGAAGAAGAGCGATGATGTCTGCAATTTCAGGGATGTGGACAAGGCCTCCCACGCCAACAACTTCTGTTGGAAGTCCCGCGCTTTGCAGCGCCATTTCAATTTGAGGAATGTAGCTCTTTGTTCGAACTAAAACGGCAAAGCTACTGCGTGCATCTTCTGGTAACTCCAAACGCTTTGGGTCATTCCACAACTGAGCCATGTACTTTGCTATCGCTTCTGCTTCATCGCCAAGTGTGAGATAAAGACCGCACTTCACTTCACCTTCACCCGCAGTTGATCTAGGAACTAAAGGTTTTACAGATGCCGAGCTGCTGCCAATAACATTGTTGGCAAATTCTAGAATTCTCTTGTCATTGCGCCAAGTAGTAAGCAAGTCAAAGGTTTTGCAATCACCACCGAAGTGTTCTGCAAATGTTTCAAGTGTTTGAGTTGAGGCACCGCGCCAGCCATAAATTGCTTGATTGGGATCTCCCACGGCAGTTACTGCGTGTCCATTTCCAAAAAGTGATGATAAGAAGCGCACCTGGCTAT
>JBAWYW010000162.1:0-1770 GCA_037143395.1 Actinomycetes bacterium
ATGAAATTGCTGATGAAAAGCCATTAGTTACGCAAATCGGACGCTATGCAGCGCGTACAGAGGCATTTCGCACCTTACGTACTAATTTGCAGTTCTTGCGCCCTGACTCACACCCACAGGTAATTGTTGTTACATCGGCGCTTCCTAATGAAGGCAAGACCACCACCGCAATTAACTTGGCACTCTCACTAGCTCAAGGTGGATCAAAGACTATTTTGGTTGAAGCAGATTTGCGTCGCCCTAAAGTCCCTATCTATTTGGAGCTACCAAGTAAGTCATTGGGAATGAGTGAATTACTTACTGACCAGAAAAAAATAACAGCCATTTCTATAAAAAAACTGGTACATACATACGAGAGCACAGGCTTACAGGTCCTTTTATCAGGCAAGGTACCGCCTAACCCTTCTGAATTGCTAGGTTCTCACCGCTTTGAAGAACTGATTGTCTTACTTCGCAAGCAGTTCGAATATGTGATCATTGACTGCCCACCGCTATTGCCTGTTACAGATGCAGCTATTGTTGCTGCGAAGGCAGATGGTGCCATTCTTGTCATTCATGCAGGTGCTACAAAGAAACCACACTTTATTGGTTCACAAGATGCCGTAAAGGCTGTTGGTTCAATAATCCTTGGTGTTGTCTTGAATAAGATCCCTGAATCAACACTTGAATATGAATACGGATATCGTTATGGCTATCCACGCTATTACGGTGCTAACTACAAGCCTTATGCCTCTAAAGACTCTGCGATTGGTCGCTACACACCACGACCAGATGATCTTGCACGAATTGAACGTGAAGAGCTATTTGAACATATTAAAGGCAAGAGATTTAAGGAAGAGTTGAAGTACCAACAAGATACTAAGGCTTAATACGCGCCTTTTCCTTTAAAGATAGCTCCAATGGTTGAAACAATGATCCAAAGATCTCTGGTGAAGGACCAGTTAATTAAATAGTTTAGATCAAGAGCAACGCTGGTACGTAAATCTAGATCTGAGCGTCCGCTGATTTGCCACGGACCCGTAATTCCAGGCTTAGCAATTAACCGGCGTTCATAGATTGAGTTATAGACGTTTACCTCCTGCGGCAAAGCTGGCCTTGGTCCAACAACAGACATGCTGTTGTTTAACACATTAAGGAACTGTGGCAACTCATCTAGTGAGTACTTGCGCAGAATTCGCCCAACAGGGGTAACGCGAGGATCTTGTCGATTCTTAAATATTATGTGGTCTTTTGCATGGATATTTTCAACATCACTGAGCATCTTGTCAGCACCTTTAACCATGGAACGGAATTTATAGAACTTGAATGGGCGACCATTGAGACCAATGCGCCTTTGTGAGTAGAAAACTGGCCAGCCGCTAGAGAGCAAAACAGCTATCGAAATGCCAATAAATAATGGGCTGAGCAGGATCATGAGCACGGAAGAAAAAGTGATGTCAAAAACTCGCTTCAAAATACGCCACGGCATCGATATCACTGATTTTTCAAATGTTAAAAATGGAATTCCTTCTTGCTGCTCCGGAATGAGCCAATAACCCAAGTTTCCTGAATCTAGAGGAATCCAGTTGACGTGAATATCAAAATCTTCGCAATAGTGGATGAATTTAGAAAAGTTTGAGTCGGACTCCATACCAGGCAGTAGTAGCACCTCTGTAATTTTTTGATAGCGTAATAAGCGATCAAACTCTTCAATCCACGCACTTGTAATTTCTGGGCACACCAGTCTTGACGCAATTGTGAAACCTAGACTTCGGTGCTCCATGAGCCAAT
>JBAWYW010000163.1:0-1751 GCA_037143395.1 Actinomycetes bacterium
AAGATCACAGTTGAGATTCAAGCCCTTTCGATGCCAAGTGCTCAGCTAGTCATCGACATTCAATCTGCCGAAGGAGAAGATTTTTCTGATTATTCAGTCTATGGACTTGATGAGATTTCATTACTTTTCACTAGTCACGTTGGCGCAGCCCCATTACCCTTAAACAAAGTTGCAAGTGGTGGCGAACTCTCACGGGTAATGCTTGCCATTGAAGTTGTGCTGGCGGAAGCAACGCCGCTTCGGACATATATTTTCGATGAGGTAGATGCAGGCGTAGGCGGAAAAGCGGCAATGGAAGTTGGCAGACGCCTTTCACAACTTGCCGATAGCGCTCAAGTGATTGTTGTTACGCACTTAGCGCAGGTTGCCGTCTGGGCAAATAATCATTTAGTCGTTAAAAAGAGTGAATCAGGCTCAATAAGTAACTCAGATGTCTTCTCTTTGAGTCCAGAGGAGCGAAAGGTTGAAATTGCTCGGATGCTCTCAGGTCAGTCCGAGTCGGCAACTGCACAGGAACACGCCCAAGAGTTATTGGCGTTGGTCCAGGAAAGAATGATAAGTTAGTGCTCCATGACCAGCCCTCATGTGACTAAACATCTTTTTGTAACCGGCGGAGTCGCCTCAAGTTTAGGTAAAGGGCTAACAGCTTCTAGCCTTGGCAGATTGTTAACCTCCCGTGGTATTCGGGTAACAATGCAAAAACTTGATCCGTATATCAACGTTGACCCAGGAACTATGAATCCATTCCAACATGGTGAAGTATTCGTAACCGATGATGGATCTGAAACAGATCTCGACGTTGGGCACTATGAACGATTCCTTGACACCAGTCTTGCTGGGTTTGCAAACGTGACAACTGGTCAGGTCTATTCGAATGTTATAGCTAAAGAGCGTCGCGGTGATTATTTAGGGGATACCGTTCAAGTGATCCCTCACATCACCAATGAAATCAAAGAGCGTATCCGCGCAATGGCAGGTCCCAAGATCGACGTTGTCATAACTGAAATTGGAGGAACTGTTGGCGATATTGAGTCCCTGCCATTTCTAGAGGCTGCTCGTCAAATTCGTCAGGATGTCGGTCGGGAAAATGTTTTCTATTTACACGTATCACTTGTGCCTTATATTGGACCATCTGGTGAATTGAAGACAAAACCAACACAACACAGCGTTGCCGCTCTACGATCTATTGGTATTGCACCTGATGCAATCGTTATTCGTTCAGACCGAGAAATCCCTGATTCAGTCAAAAAGAAGATTTCAAATATGTGCGATGTAGATCTAGAGGCTGTCGTAGCTGCCGTAGATGCGCCATCTATCTATGACATACCAAAGGTTCTCCACAGCGAAGGACTCGATGCTTATGTAGTGCGACGTATGGGGCTTGTATTTAGAGATGTTGCATGGGGGGAGTGGGAGCAGCTACTTAAAACTGTTCATCACCCAGCCCATGAAGTGACGGTAGCTCTAGTTGGAAAATATGTTGATTTGCCAGATGCCTATCTGTCAGTGACTGAAGCGCTACGTGCTGGCGGATTTGCAAACAACTCCCGTGTAAAAATTAAATGGGTTCCAAGTGATGACTGTTCAACCGATGCGAGTGCAAAAGCTAGTTTGGCAGGCGTAGATGCAATATGCGTTCCTGGTGGCTTCGGCGTCCGTGGCATTGAAGGCAAAGTTGGTGCGCTCAAATATGCCAGAGAAAACAAGATTCCTACTTTGGGATTATGTTTAGGGCTTCAATGCATGGTGAT
>JBAWYW010000164.1:0-1689 GCA_037143395.1 Actinomycetes bacterium
AGCGCTATAAGAGTGTTGTTGTTATTGAAGATGGAATTAGACATGGCGGAATCGCTAGTTCAATTTCAGATCTCTTCCGCGAGGCAGGGCTTGCCACGCCTATTTATTCAATTGGCGTGCCGCTAGCGTTTATTGAGCATTCAAAGCGTGATGAGATATTAACTGACCTGGGTATTACGGTTCAGACAATTACACGTTCGTTGGTAACGTGGTCACTTTCTTTGAAGGATCAGATGAGTGAGTTAGATTCAAAGAGCGAAGAGGCTTCAAAAACGCGGCAAGAGTAATCCCAAGATAGGCAAGATAAACAGCTAACTGAAGCCAGGTCATGCTATTAGCGATACCGATTGATCCATCAAGTAATGTGATAAAAATTGAATTATCTCCACCAAAATTCCATGCATAAGAATTGACTCCTGGAAGCTGTCCACGCATCTGGAACTCGTTGACTCCGTGAATCAGAACTCCGCCAGCAACAACAATGAGGGCAACTCCAGTTACGCGGAAGAACTTGCTGAGATTGATATTGATGCTTCGCTTATAGAGAAGCACTCCTAGGGTTACTGCAGCAAAGATTCCCAAGATGAGTCCTGCAAGAGGAGCGGTATCCTGCTTCACCGTTTTGAAGTTTGCATAGAGAAAAAGCGATGTTTCAAGTCCTTCACGGGCAACAGTAAAAAGTGCTGTAAAGGTAAGTGCGACTTTGCCCATGGCAAGTGCGCTATCAACTTTGCCGTGGATTTCTTTCGCGATGGAACGAGCATTGCTCCTCATCCAAAAAACCATCCATGTCACTAATGCGACAGCAGATAGAGAAGTAATTCCAGCAAAGAGTTGCTCACCAGCTAGAGAGAGCTGCGCTGAAGTGAATGTCAGTATTGCTCCGAAGCCAAGTGCCAAAAGAACTGCTATTCCAACCCCTAGCCACACGAATGGGAGAGTTGAACGTCGTCCTGAGCGCACGAGGTAGGCGATCAAGATTCCTATGATCAGAGAGGCTTCTAGGCCCTCTCGGATGGCAATAAGGAATGTGCTGAGCATCCCGTAAGCCTAAGACCCATACTGGGAATTACGCAACTTGAATGTTGCGTAATTCAACACACACTATTCCTCGGGCGTTGGCTCAGAATCCGCCTCTGCCTCAGGCACTTCAGGCGTTGGCGGTGGTGGAAGCGGCTCGGTCTGAGCCAAGGGCACAATAAGAATTTCACCGACCGCTGCGATCTGCCATGGACGAGCGCCAGCAGCGGCAAGTGTTGCCGTGATGAATACATTGACATCAGTTTCAGGAGGCGACTGCCATGTCAGTTGGCGAATGGCATCTGGTGAGATCAAATTCTCAACTGGCATTTCAAGCTCAGCAGCTTTAGCAATGACTGCGGCGCGTGCATGAGAGAGCCGCGCATAACCAAGTGGATTTCGTTCTTTCCAAAGTTTCACCACAGGCAGACCGCTAGAAGGAAGACGAAGTTCTGGCAGATCTTGGATCGGCAATTGCAAAGTCTGATGTAACAAGGTGAACCACTCGGTGGTGGGCAGATTTTCTACTCGGGTTCTGCGCTTTACTATTTTGTTGAAATTATCGATTGCTTCAGGCCTCTTTGTGGCGATCTCAATGAGGACTTCATCATTGAAAATTCTTCCAGGGGAGATATCCACGCTTCGGGCAAATTCATCCCGGGCATGCCA
>JBAWYW010000165.1:0-1668 GCA_037143395.1 Actinomycetes bacterium
TCGTTCTATCGCAGCTACCACGGCAATACGACTTCTGCGATTACAGCAACCGGTGATCCAAGGCGCTGGCCTAATGAATTTGCAGCGGGTCACGTTCATTTCTTTGGTCCATATCTTTATCGCTCAGCATTCTGGGCAAAGGATGAAGAAGAAGAGTGCAAAAGAGCGCTAGAGCATCTAGAGCAAGTCATAAATTTTGAAGGACCTTCAACAATTGCCGCAATCTTGATTGAAAGCGTTGTCGGTACTGCCGGAGTACTCGTGCCACCAAAAGGTTATCTGGAAGGTGTTCGAGCGCTTTGCGATAAGCACGGCATCAAGTGGATTGCTGATGAAGTTATGTCTGGCTTTGGTCGCACCGGTAAATGGTTTGCTTACCAAAACTGGGGAGCTCAGCCTGACCTCATTGTCTTTGCAAAGGGCGTGACAAGTGGATATGTGCCACTTGGCGGCGTCATTATTAGTGATGAAATCGCAGCGACATTTAATGATCGAGTCTTCCCAGGTGGACTTACTTATAGTGGCCATCCACTTGCGACCGCTACTGCAGTTGCAACTCTTGATGTCATGAGTGAAGAAAAGATGCTTGAGAATGCGACTGCCATAGGCGAGAAAGTAATCAAGCCCCTCTTGGAGGACCTAAAAGCAAAACATAAAGTTATCGGCGAGGTCCGTGGGCTTGGTGTTTTCTGGGCAATAGATCTTGTGAAAGATCGCTCAACAAGAGAGCCATTAGCCCCATACGGCGCAAGTAGCCCGGCGATGAATGAACTTGTTGCCACATGCAAGAAACTAGGAATGGCGCCATTTAATAATTACAACCGAATTCATATCTGCCCACCATGTAATGTGAGTGAAGCAGAAGTGCGCGAAGGCTTTGCAATTTTGGATCAAGCACTTACATCAATCGCCCATCACTACACGGGTAGCGATAAGTAATCTTCAGTTATTAAAAAAGCCCCTGACATATTTGTCAGGGGCTTTTTCTTTGAACTATTAACCGAGGGCTTCTCCCGCAGCTTCTTTCATCGCCTTGGCATGTTGTTCACCTGTTTTAAGAGGTGTTGCTCGAAGCGAAAGGGCCACAAGGATTCCGATTGCTGTAACCGGAGCAGCTGCTAAGAAGACAACGTGGAAAGCCTGCACATATGAGTGCACCACGGTTGCCTTGAGTGTTGATGTGAAACCATCTGCAGCAGCCGGGTTATTGCGAAGAGCAGCAAAGGCTTGAGGAGATGCTCCTGCCATCGCAGCTGGGTTTGTCGCAGTAAGTGTCTTCACACCATCTGAAATATAGGCAGTGAGCTTGCTTGAGTAGATCGATCCGAAGATCGCAACTCCCAAAGTTCCACCTATTGAACGCCAGAAAGTATTAAGGCTTGTGCCGATACCCATATCGCGAACATCAAGTGAGTTTTGAAGAGCGATAACTAGGTTCTGTAGGCAGAAACCAAGACCCGCGCCCAGTGCAAATGCGAAGATCGCAAGACGCCAGTACGGAGTAGTTTCATTCAAAGTCACCATCAATAACAAGGCAGCTGTCATCAAGACCATTCCAATAACTGGGAACATCTTGTACTTGCCGTGCTTGGTAATCCACTTACCGGTGAAGATCGACATCGAGACGATACCGAACATCAAAGGAAGCAGCTTTAGACCAGAGAGCGT
>JBAWYW010000166.1:0-1649 GCA_037143395.1 Actinomycetes bacterium
GAATCGGTGATCGAATGGTTTGATGTTGATTGGCACAAAGCGATCATTAAGAAGTGGAAGAAAGCTGGCGTTCAACTCGAGGAAACATTTGTCAATGAGAACCCTCAGACACTTGCAGGGCTCACACTCGTAGTTACTGGCTCCCTTGAGAGCTTCACCCGTGACGGGGTTGATGAAGTAATTGTTTTACATGGTGGCAAGAGCGCAGGATCAGTATCAAAGAAGACTGATTTTGTTGTCGTGGGAGATGCACCTGGATCAAAGGCTGCCAAGGCAGAAGAGTTGGGTGTGAAAATATTGAACGAGGCACAATTTAAGCAATTACTTGCTAGCGGCCCGGATGCGTTAAAGTAGTGCCATGTTCACATCAGTTTTCTTGAAAGAAGCAGGCGCTATCGTGCGCCACGAACCAGCATCTCCAGTTTTCTTTGGCCTCTTTGCCTTCGGAGTTCTTTCATTTCTTCTCTATCTTGTCCTTCGCTTAGACCGGGACTAATACCATCGCAAAAGTTGGAATATTGGGCGGAACTTTTGACCCAATACATAGAGGTCATCTGCATATCATCGAATCACTTTCACCAGACTTTGATTCCATCATGGTTATGCCAGCAGGCAATCCCTACATGCGAGATCACGCACCGCAAGCAAATGGTTTTGATCGCGTAGAGATGTGCACACGCGCTCTCGATGATCTACCAAGCGCTGTCCAAGAAAAGACAGTTCTGACTGATTTAGAGGTCAGACGAGATGGGCCAACATATGCGATCGACACAATTGGCCAACTCAAACCCTTTTTCCCCAATGACACATTCACTCTCATTCTTGGCTCAGACGCCGCAGCAGGTTTTGATAAATGGCACAGGGTTGATGCGCTCAAGAAGGTAGTTGAAGTTCTTGTTGTCAGAAGGCCTGGGGAATCGGCTAATGCTTCTGGATTTAAAGAAGTTGAGATTGATGCACTCGATATCTCTGCAACGAAGGTGCGTGAGCTTATTGAGTCAGGCGCTGATGTATCTGAATACATTTCCGATTCAGTGTTGGAATATATCAAGGAGCGTGGCTTATATGGCAGCAAGTGAGAGCGTTAAGAAGCTCACGCAATTAGCAGCAACTGTTATCTCTGAAAAACTTGGCGTAGATATCATCGCTTTAGATATGACAGATCAGATGCTTCTTTCCGAGGTCTTTCTGATTGCAACAGCTAACAATGAACGTCAGGTTGAGGCAATTGCCGATGAGGTCTATGAAAAGCTTGGGGCAATTGGTGAGAAGCCAATTCGCCGTGAAGGTAAAGGCCAGTGGGTCTTACTTGATTACAGCGATCTTGTTGTTCACATTCAAAGTGAAGAACTTCGTAGCTATTACATGCTCGATCGCTTATGGAATGACTGTCCTCGTATTGCACTTGAAATCGTGGAAGCTCGCTAATTTATGTCTGACTCTCCCCGCATTGTCCTCTGGCGCCATGGGCAGACAGATTGGAATATCCAAAATCGTTTCCAAGGACACTCTGATATTCCTTTAAACAAGGTGGGGGAGTATCAAGCAGCTCATGCGGCAAAGATCTTGGCAGCAATGACGCCAAGTAAAATCATCGCAAGTGATCTGATGAGAGCAAAGCAAACTGCCTCAAAACTATCTGAATTACT
>JBAWYW010000167.1:0-1641 GCA_037143395.1 Actinomycetes bacterium
TCGCCGCATTAGTTGCAACAACGCTCACAAGCGTTTCGAGTGCGAACGCTGCCTCGGGGACTCTGCAGGACATTCTTGATCGCGGACACCTTATTGTCGGTACAGGCAGTGGTAACCCACCATTTCACTTCCTTGATGCCTCAGGAACACTCGTTGGCATGGACATTGATATTGCTAAATCAATCGCTAAGGGACTTTTTGGTGATTCAAGCAAGATTGAGTTTGTTCAACAGACTTCAGACTCACGTATTCCTAACTTGGTAACAAACAAAGTTGATATCACATGTCAATTTATGACCGTTACAGCACTTCGTGCGCAACAAGTTGCATTTACAGTTCCTTACTACCGTGAAGGTGTTGGACTGCTTATCAAGAAGGGCAGCAAATATAAGAACTACGCCGCGCTTTTGAAAGCTGGAAGCGCTGTCAAGATTGCTATTCTTCAAAATGTAACCGCTGCTGATTATGTCCACCAAGCACTTCCAAAAGCTAAGGTGCTTCAATTTGCAGAAACATCACTTATCTACACTGCAGTTGATGCCGGCCGTGCAGACGCAGCAGCATCTGATCAATCTGCAATTGCATGGCTCGTGGCACAAAGTCCAACGAAATATGTGGACTCGGGATATGGGTGGCAGCCACAAAGTTACTCATGCGCACTCAAGCAGGGCGATCAGGTTTGGCTTAACTTCGTAAACCAGGTCTTGAATGAGGATATGAGCGGTGTCGATTTCGATTCATACGCTGCCTCGTTCAAGAAGTGGTTCGGAGTGAAGTTAACTCCTCCACATATCGGTTTCCCCCGCTAGAGATAACCAACTAGAAGCAATCAGAGAAAGGCTACGACTTTGGGATACCATCTAAATTACGCTGTTATTTGGCGTAGTTTGCATGCCTTATTTTATGGACTCGGTTTAGATCTCTTCATGGCAACGTTTTCGGTTGCCTTGGGAAGTTTGATCGGTCTGGTCGTAGCCTTTGCTCTGGTTTCAAAGAGAAAGATTTTTCGCATCCTCTCTGGTACCTACGTCACAGTGATTCGCAATATCCCTCTCATGATCATCATCCTCTTTATCTATTTCGGCTTGCCAGATGCTGGTTTCACTTTCAGCGAGATACCTTCATTTATATTTGCACTCACAATCTACGCAGGTGCCTACCTTGCTGAGGTTTTTCGCGGAGGAATTCTTGCCATTCACAAAGGCATCGGAGAAGCAGGCATGGCTATCGGCATGTCAAACCTCCAGATAATTATCTTCATTAAGATTCCGATTCTCATTCGCTCAGTGATGCCCGCCTTGAGCAACAACTATATTTCTCTCTTTAAAGATGCCTCGGTCGCTGCTGTCATCGCGGTCCCTGAATTAACATTTCAGACGCGAAAGATTAATTTAGAGACCTTCCGCACAATTGAGGCCTGGTCTTCTGCAAGCGTTCTTTACGTTGGATCATGTTTCTTAATTGCTTACTTGCTGCGACGCGTTGAGCGCCGCGTGGCAATCCCGAAATAAGAGAACGGAGAGAAAATGAGCACCGGCTTCTTTAATGAACTTTGGATCAGTAAGATCATGATCTTCCGCGGGATATATACCTGCCTATTTGTTTCATTTTCTGCAATTATTCTAGGAACATTGATCGGCA
>JBAWYW010000168.1:0-1598 GCA_037143395.1 Actinomycetes bacterium
TCCATATGGTCGCTTGATCCACTTCGGAATTCGCGAGCATGCGATGGGCGGAATACTCAATGGAATTGCCCTCCACGGACTGACGAAGCCTTTTGGTGGAACATTCTTGGTCTTTAGTGACTATATGCGCGGGGCCGTGCGGCTTGCAGCACTCATGAATATTCCGGCGACCTTTGTTTGGACACACGACTCGATCGGTTTGGGTGAAGACGGCCCAACCCATCAGCCAGTTGAGCACGTTGCATCACTACGTTTGATTCCAAACTTTTCAATGATCAGACCTGCAGATGCGAATGAAACTGTGATTGCATGGCGAGAGATCATCAAGCGTGCCAAGCCTGCAGGTTTTGCTCTTTCAAGACAAAATATTCCAGTCTTTGATCGAAGCATTTTTGCTAGTGCCGAGGGCGTTGCTCAAGGTGCTTATGTGCTCTCCGACTGCGAAGGAACCCCTGATGTACTTTTGATTGCAACTGGTTCAGAAGTTCAACTAGCTGTTGGCGCTCAAGAGATATTGAAATCAGAAGGCATTAAGGCGCGAGTCATAAGCGCTCCTTGCCTAGAATGGTTTGCCGAGACGGAAAACTCTTACAAAGAATCTGTTTTGCCCTCATCTGTAAAAGCCCGAGTGAGCGTTGAAGCAGGCGTTGGCCAGGGATGGCGCGATTTTGTTGGCGATGCTGGTGAAATTATCAGCCTCCAACACTTCGGCGCATCAGCAAGTGCTGGCACGCTATTTAAGGAATATGGCTTCACCAAAGAAGCAGTCGCAGAAGCTGCAAAGAAATCGATAAAGAAAGCTGGGAAGTAATGCCTAACAATCTCAAGGATCTATCACAAGCAGGAGTCTCTATCTGGCTTGATGACCTCTCACGCGATCGCCTTCAAAGCGGATCGCTCGCAAAACTTATCGAAGGTTCAAGCGTTGTTGGAGTCACCACTAACCCAAGTATTTTTTCTGCTGCAATTAAAGGGTCTGCTCTTTATAGAGAAGATATTCTTGCGCTTAAGAAGGCAGGCAAAAGTACGGCTGAAGTGGTCTCTGATTTAACAACAAAGGATGTGAAAGATGCATGTGATCTCTTCTTGCCGGTTTTTAAGCACACCTCTGGAGTTGATGGCCGAGTAAGTATCGAAGTTGATCCATTCTTTGCTCATGAAACCCAGAAAACTATTGACCAAGGAAAAGAACTGTGGAACATCGTAAATCGTCCAAATCTCTTGATTAAGGTTCCCGCCACATTAGAGGGCTTGCCTGCCATTGAGGAACTCACAGCAAGTGGAATTAGCGTAAATGTCACACTTATTTTCTCAGTCGAACGGTATGAGAAAGTTATGGACGCCTACCTGCGAGGACTTGAGCGTCGAGTTGCTGCAGGACAAGCAGTAAGTGAGATTCATTCTGTTGCCTCGTTTTTTGTGAGTCGTATCGATGGTGAGATTGATAAGCGTCTAGATGCCAAGGGGCTTAACTCCCCACTTCGAGGCAAGATTGCTGTCGCAAATGCACACCTGGCTTATGAAGCATTCTTAAAAATGACTGGCTCAGATCGTTGGAAAAAACTCGCTGCTGCCGGAGCAAAGTTGCAGCGCCCTCT
>JBAWYW010000169.1:0-1595 GCA_037143395.1 Actinomycetes bacterium
AGTGATTGCAGAGATTTGATCTCATTTTCGGCGGCGAGTGAGTTTGTGCGAATTGATTGTGTTGATGCCGCTAATCCCTCATTTGCTAAATCAAGACCAAAAGTTGCACTAGTTACTGCATCACGTAATTCACTAGTAATAGAGCCATTAATGTCAGAAAGTGATGCCGAGAGCAGAGCGACCTGCTTCACCAACTTCTCTGACTCTCTCCCCACTCTGCTACCAAACTCATTTATAACCGGCACATCCTCTTCTAGTGCCTGAACGACGCCATTGAGTTGTCTTGCCGTCTTAGAAAGAGTGGCCGTTGCAGAAAGTAAGGCCGAGACTGATGAGGCAATACCTTCCTTAATATTGGTCTTATCTATTTCACGCATTGAATATAGATACATCTTTAAAGCCAACGCGGCTTCCATGCGCTCTGTCTCGATGTGATTCATCTCAACTCTATTAATAGATGAACCCCGCGTGTTCAGATAGGTCGAAGCTAAGCTGAGTGCAATGACTCCTAAAATAATTACGAAGTCAAGGCTTGCAATATGTCCAATAGTCCAAAACTGGCCGAGTATGTCATAACCATTTTGCCAAAACTCTAGAAAATTTACGGTGGTGGCATTATTTGTCTCAACAAACTTCGCAAAAGCAACAGTCGCTTGACTTACTGCTTCCCAAGTTATTGCAACAGGAACGAAAACAATTACATTTCGAAGGCTTGCCGCCGACTTCGCCCAGGAAAATAACCGATTACCAAGTGTTGGATGCGGCCGCGGAAGATATTCAAAGGGATCCATCCCTGCCCAGATAGCTAAGTTCTCTTCTGATGCCAGATCCTGCAGCAAAGATTGGACAATGTGGTCAGACTCAACGCCATTGTTTTCAGCCCAATTGACAAGAGTTTGTGAGATCTCTTGATGCAACAGTTCAGGTGTTATGGATCCCATGATTACTTCACCAGCTTGAGTGCGCCAGTTTTACTCGCGATTTCAAGGGCAGTTGCCCCGATTGGGTCAAAAATTTCAATTTGATAATTCAAGTTTGGATAGGCTACATAGACATTTGTCGGGGTGTCTTTGCTGTAGTAAACGGCAGCTCCCTCGGTATTTATAAATGTCACACCGTTGCTTGTATTGCCAGCCGCTTGAGTACTAGTAAAGGCATCGGTAGTTGAATATGTTGCGATGACGACGTAGTTGGGTTTTGTATCTTCAATTCCTCGACCATTTGGCAAGTAGCGAACGTAAGCCTGGCCATCTGCAGGAACAGCCAAAGTGTATTTAGCATCCTTCACGGGACCTGCCCAATATACGTCAACGCCAAGCTGCTTCACAGCGGCTAATAATTCAGACTCTGTTAGTGCGACTTTGCCAGCAGTAACTTCAGTGAAAGTGCTTGTAACTGCTGAGGCAGCCGAAGTGTTAATTGTGACGGCATAAGTAATCCCAGAAGATATTAGCGCCGTGAACATCATTAGAAGAACTACTTTTAATGGAACCCTTTTCTTGTTTTCGGATTCATCAAGCATCTCACTTGCTTGTTTCGTGACAACAATTTTCTTCACAGCCGTTTTGCGCACCCGAGGAGTTACGCTCGAATCT
>JBAWYW010000170.1:0-1592 GCA_037143395.1 Actinomycetes bacterium
GAGCGAGGAATCGTAGAAGATTCTGAAGCAGAGATGATTCACTCAGTCTTTGAACTTGGAGACACATTGGTTCGCGAACTCATGGTTCCGCGCACAGATATCGTTTGGATCGAAGCTAATCGCACACTGCGCCAAGGACTTTCACTTACCTTGCGCTCGGGCTTCACACGTATTCCTGTGATTGATGAGAATCTGGACAGCATCGTTGGAATTGCTTATGTGAAAGATTTGGCTCGCCGCGTGCACGAACACCACGAAGCAGAGCAATCTGAAACTGTGGGAGAACACATAAGACCGGCAACATTTATCCCAGAAAACAAGCCCGCTTCTGAGCTACTCAAAGAGATGCAGCGCAACCGCATCCATATGGCCATTGTTGTTGATGAGTATGGCGGCACTGCGGGGCTTATTACGATCGAAGACATTATTGAAGAGATCGTGGGCGAGATTGCAGATGAGTATGACAATGAGATGGCAGAGATTGAGTGGATTGATGAGAAAAGCGCGAGAATTTCAGCCCGGCTCAATGTTGAAGACTTTGAAGATGCTTTCAAAATAAAGCTTGAAGAAGATGTAAAAGAAGACGTCGATAGCGTTGGGGGATTACTTGCAAAAGAGTTAGGGCGAGTTCCTATCCCTGGAAGCACTATTGATGTTGCAGGCTGGCGACTAACGGCTGAAAGGCCTGTGGGCCGCCGCCATCGAATTGGCGCAGTCCTTGCTACACGTATTCCGCAAATTGCTGATGAAAGTGGCTTGCAATAAACCGATAGCATTGCCCAATGCGCATTGTGCGGTTTACACCGAGTGAAAAGAGCGGGATCGGTACTGATCCTCACTACGGCGTACTCAATGACAAGGATGAACTACTTGTCCTTAAAGGTGACCCTCTCTACACAGGCATTGTTCCTACAGAGACAAAAATAAATTTAGCTGATGTGAAAGTCCTTGCTCCTGTCTTGCCTCGAAGCAAAGTGGTGGCAATCGGCAAGAACTATGCCGACCATGCAGCTGAGATGAACTCAGCGCTCCCAGATGAGCCAATCATTTTCCTTAAACCAAATACAGCGGTGATTGGCCCAGAAGAGACAATCCAGTGGCCCCGTATGGCTGATCGCATTGATTTTGAAGGTGAGCTTGCCATTGTTATTGGGCGTATTTGTAAAGATGTTCCGGTGGAGCGTTATAGCGATGTCATCTTTGGTTACACCATTGCAAACGATGTAACAGCTCGCACTTTGCAGACAAAAGATGGCCAGTGGACTCGCGCTAAGGGCTTTGACACCTTCTGCCCACTTGGACCTTGGATTGAAACTGATTTTCTCCCTGGATCTCAGATGATCACAACAAAAGTAAATGGTGAGGTCAAGCAATCAGAAGCCCTCTCATCACTCATCTTCAAAGTTCCAGAGATCATCGCATTTGTTACTCAGGTAATGACACTTCTTCCTGGTGATGTAATTTTGACCGGCACCCCTGCTGGAATTGGACCGATCCCTGAAAAAGGCGAGGTCGCAATTACCATTGATGGCATTGGAACACTCGTGAATAGGGCAAGTAGCCGTGGATAAGAAACAAGTCAGAGTTCGCTT
>JBAWYW010000171.1:0-1568 GCA_037143395.1 Actinomycetes bacterium
GTTGTTGGAACTAAAGATTTACTTGCAGTAAGTACCATCGTTGGAGAAAAGCCGATCTGGTGTGGCACGCCGCCAGTCTTTGATATTTCCCTGCGAGGCTTTGCTCAGATCCGCGCCCATGGCGCAGCCCTTGCCTGCTCTTACATTGCAACGGAGACATCCATAACTGCGATCCTTGATGAGCCGCTACTGGGTCTTGCTACCGGACAAGGTTTAGTTATTTTTGATGGTGACCGCGTTGTTGGCTCAGCAACTGTCAGCGCTACGGAGTAATTTTTCCTTATGTCTTCTGAGATTGCGGAGAAAATAGACCAACTGGCCACGGTAATCCGTGACCATCAATTCCGCTATTACGTCTTAGATAAACCCATCATTAGCGATGGTGAATTCGATCTTCTACTCAAAGAGCTTGAAGGGCTAGAAAAAAAGTACCCTCAATACAAAACCGCTGATTCACCCACTGCCACAGTCGGCGGGGGATTTGCTACAGAATTCCAACAGCGCGATCACATCGAGAAGATGATGAGTCTGGACAACGTATTTGGCGCAGATGAACTAGATACGTGGTTTGACCGTATTGAAAAATCAGATGTAAAAAACACTTGGCTCTGTGAAGTAAAGGTAGATGGCCTTGCGATCAATCTGCTTTATAAAGATGGAGTTCTCACTCAAGCGCTCACCCGCGGTAATGGAGTCACCGGGGAAGATGTCACCCTGAACATAAAGACCATTAGCGCGATCCCACACCAACTTAAAGGTTCGAGTTATCCAAAGTTATTAGAAGTTCGCGGTGAAGTTTTCTTCCCCACACAAGCCTTTAACGAATTCAATGACGCACTAGCCGCTGATGGGAAGACATCATTTGCAAACCCTCGCAATGCTGCTGCAGGTTCACTTCGCCAGAAAGATCCTCGTGTAACAGCGAGTAGGCCCTTATCTATGGTTGTTCATGGAATTGGTGCATGTGAAGGCGCTTCTTTTGATTCCCAATCCGGTGCGTACGATCTTCTTGCCTCCTGGGGCTTGCCAACAAGTAAGCGCACAAAAGTAGTGAAGAGCCGCGCTGAAGTTCTAGATTTTATTAATTACTACGGTGAACACCGCCACGATGTTGAACATGAGATAGATGGCGCTGTTATCAAAGTCAATGAAATCAGTGTTCAAGAACAACTTGGGTTTACATCCAGAGCGCCTAAATGGGCGATTGCCTTTAAGTATCCACCTGAAGAGGTAACAACAAAGCTGCTGGACATTAAAGTGAGCGTTGGTCGCACAGGACGCGTAACACCGTTTGCCTTTATGGAACCTGTTCTTGTTGCCGGTTCAACAGTCAGTAATGCAACACTCCATAACCAAGAAGAGGTCATTCGCAAAGGCATATTAATTGGCGATACGGTCATCATTCGAAAAGCGGGAGATGTTATTCCTGAAGTTGTGGGTCCTGTTGTTGAGAAACGTAACGGAAGTGAGAAGGCATTTGTCATGCCGACAAAGTGCCCAGATTGCGCAAGCAAACTACGCGCAATTAGTGAAGGTGATGTTGATATTCGTTGTCCAAATACGCAGAG
>JBAWYW010000172.1:0-1523 GCA_037143395.1 Actinomycetes bacterium
TGGTTGGCCATTAATCGCCACCCTGATCCTCATAATCGGATTCTCCATGTCAGAGTTAGCCTCCGCCTTCCCAACTTCGGGCGGTATTTACTGGTGGGCAGCCAAACTCGGCGGAGCAAAGGCTGGTTTCTACACCGGCTGGCTCAACCTCATCGGGCTGGTTTCGGTGACAGCATCCGTTGGTTATGGCTCGACTTTCTACATCAATCAACTTCTTGGTTTTTACGTCAAGAGTTGGACTAATTCATTTGGCGGCGATTACATCAAGCAGCAGTTCGCTCTCTTCCTGATCGTCATCGTGATTGTCACTCTCATTAACCTCTACGGACACCATCTCTTGGCAGTTATCAATAACATTTCAGTCTGGTGGCACGTATTTGGCGTAGCGGTTATCGTCGGCGTGCTTTTGATCGCACCGAAGCACCACACATCAGGAGGCTTCTTCTTTAAGCACATCAACAACTCCGGATTTGCTGGCACTGGAGGAAGTTTCTGGTACTTCATTTTGCCATTGGGATTCTTACTCACCCAATACACGATTACTGGTTTTGATGCTTCTGCTCACTTATCTGAAGAGACACATGAAGCCCATATCAACGCTGCAAAGGGAATCTGGAAGTCTATTTTCTACTCAGCTGTTGGTGGATACATCCTTCTCCTCTCGTTCCTCTGGGCTGCGACGAAGTTTGATCTCATCAACTCAGCCGATCCAAAGGTAAATCCATTTGGTCAAGGTAGCCCTATCGCGATCTTCTACTCAGCTCTTGGTGGAGATGGTGGCCTCTTTAAGCTGATTATGTTCATCACAACGCTGGGGCAGTTGTTCTGCGTTACCGCATGTCTGACTTCTTGCTCAAGAATGATGTTTGCCTTCTCTCGTGATGGCGCTCTTCCTGGAAGCAAGCACTGGCGCAAGGTCAACAGTTCTGGAACTCCTGTAAACGCTATTCTCGTTTCAGCAGTTGCCGGCGTTGCAATGACTCTTCCTGCACTTTGGAAGAGCCCTACAGGCGCTCCTACTGCTTTCTATGCAGTTGTATCTGTCTGCGTTATCTCTCTCTACCTCGCATTTATGATTCCTATCTATCTGCGTTGGAAGGCTGGAGATAGCTTCAAGCCAGGTGCTTGGACCTTGGGCAACAAGTACAAGTGGATGAACTTGATCGCAGTCGCTGAGATTGTGGTTATTTCGATCTACTTCATCTTGCCGCTCTATCCTTCGGCCATTCCGTTCCGCAAGGGATTTAGCTGGACATCGGTGAACTACGCGCCAATCATTACTGGTGGCGCACTTATCCTGCTTTGGATCTGGTGGCACCTCTCAGTAAAGAAGTGGTTCAAAGGACCAATTAAGAACATCTAGCCATAAACCGCTCAACAATAAAGGGGTCCAGTTTTCTGGGCCCCTTTATTATTTGCCTAAAACTGATTCTCCCCAACGTTGCACGATAGGTTTCCATACTGCGAGGAGTTCGGCCTCTGCTGCGGCAAATTCTGGGGCAATCGTAGTCTTGCCGGAATCG